>JAHELX010000709.1 GCA_024643945.1 Anaerolineales bacterium | reverse complement strand
CCCGGCCGAGCGAGATGGAGTGGCTGAGCCAGCACCAGATTGATCTCTTCATCACCGGCGAACCACGCGAATGGAATCGGGAGTTGTTCCGAGAAGCGGGCATCAGCTTCGTCGCCGCCGGTCACTATCACACCGAGCGCATTGGGATACAAGCATTAAGTGACGTGCTTCGAAGCCGCCTGGATGTAGAGGTCAGGTTCCTCGACTTGCCCAATTCGGTGTAACTGGGGGCTGGGGGCTAGGGGCTGCCCGTCCCGGCTGCGTACCCCGTTTGGGGCACTTCGTCCCGCCTACGCGGGGCTTCGCCGTGCGGGCCGGGGGGGCTTGGCCTGACTCCCCTCTCTCTGTTAGGGAGAGCGAAGTGGCCCGAACGGGCTAGGGCTGGGGGAGAGGGTCAATTAGTGTATAGAAAGACGACTTTTGTTATGTTTTTGATCAGATGGAGGTTTGATGACTGAAGGATTAGCCTTTACAGGATTGATCGGACTGTTGGCAGTAGTTGCGCTGGTATTGGCCAACGGCTTCTTTGTGGCGGCTGAGTTTTCCCTGGTAAGCGTGCGCCGCACCCGGGTGGATGAGCTGGTGGCTCAGGGCAACCGGACTGCCAAAATTGTGCGGCGCGCGATTGACGATCCGGACCGCTTCATTGCCGCCACCCAACTGGGCATCACCGTTGCCAGCCTGGGCTTGGGATGGATTGGTGAGCCGGCGCTGACTCATCTCATTGAACCATTGCTTGGCTGGCTACCCGCCCCGCTAGCCGGGGCAACCAGCCACGGTTTGGCGGTGGGCATCTCCTTCTTCTTCATCACTTTCCTCACCGTCGTAATAGGTGAGTTGGCGCCCAAGTCCATTGCCCTGCAGTACCCGGAGGAGACCGCTTTTGTCGTCGCCCGGCCCACGCTTTTGACCGAGAATCTCTTTCGTCCCTTGATCTGGTTACTGAACGGGACGGGCAACGGCATCCTGCGCTTAATCGGCCTGCAGGCTCCGAGTGGCCATCAACGTGTCCACTCGGTGGAAGAGCTGAAGATGCTCATCGCCGACAGCGAGCGCGGTGGGGTACTGGAATCCCGCCAGGCCACCATGGCCCAGCGGGTCTTTGAATTTGCCGGGCGAGGGCCAACGAGGTAATGGTGCCGCGCACCGAGGTGGTTGCCGTTGAAAGTACGGCCAGCCTGCGGGATCTCCTGGCAATTTTCAAAGCGCACAGCCACGCCCGATTCCCGGTCTATAGAGAGGACCTGGATGACGTCATCGGCATCATCTCGGTGAAGGACGTGTTGCAGTGCATCGCCGAAGATCCTGCTTGCATCGACCAGCCAGTGCAAGAATTGGCTCGTCCCACGCTGGAAGTGCCAGAGACCGGCCGGGTGGCCGATTTACTGGAGAGAATGCGAACCGAGCAGACTCAAATGGCCCTGGTGATTGACGAATACGGGGGGACTGCCGGCGTGGTGACCATGGAGCAGCTGGTGGAAGAGGTGGTGGGGCGCATGAGCGATGAGCTGTTTAAAGGGATAACCCCTATCCGCAAGCTGACCGACGGCAGCTACCAGGTTGATGCCCAATTGCGGGTCGATGAGATTAACGAGATGATGGGGTGGGCTATTCCCGAACTCGACGAGTATGAAACGCTGGCCGGTTTTCTTCTGTATCGCATGGGACGCGTGCCTGAAGAGGGCGATAGCTGCACCTACAAGAATTACCACTTCCGGATAAGCCGCATGAAGGGACCCAAGATTGAACAGGTGACGGTCAATTTTAAGGATGCCAACAAGCTTTCCCAGGAAGAGGACAAGGCCAGTGTCTCCCCTCGCTGAGTTCCGCTAAGTTCGTGTGAGATAGGGGAACTACTCAGGCCAGATAACCCTTGCGAAGGTTTGGTGAGAGTTTTCAGAGCGAAAATGCCTTGGCCTACCGAAAACTGCCCTGTTAGCCAAGTTATGGGCAACCTTCGCAAGGGTACCTGAAAAGTTATGCTGCCCTCTGTTTGCCAGCGCAGATGCGATTCAAGTAGGCTACCACTTCTTGTTTGGCCTTCTCGAATCGCCGGAGCAGAGCCTTGTCGCTGTCCCGAATGGCTTTGATCGTACGTTGCGAGCAGGCGCTACACCCCAGCGATGCCTTGTAGCTGCTCAAATCGCAAGTTAAGCAATCGCACAACTCGATCATCATGTAGGAGAAGGCGAGCGCATCAGGATGGGTCTCCGGCAGGGCCGCCACACGCTCGACCAGCGATTGCCATTCCTCGCCGTGCAAACGCTTGAGTCCGCTTACACGAGAATGAGGAAACAAGATCTCAAGACGGGAACGCATACACTATACCTCGACTCAGTCAGATGGTATCACACAACAAAAATGGGCCGTGTGCGACTCGAACGCACGACACCCTGCTTAAAAGGCAGGTGCTCTTCCGACTGAGCTAACGGCCCAAAAACACTGGCACCCAGTGCAAGGACTGCCAGGCAGAAATTATTCTATCACTGGCATTTGGCTTTGTCAATTTATGGATTTGGATAGGCAAACGGGTTAATTTGCCTCGAATCTGCTGCTATGATATAATGCCAGCGTCAGATGAGCCCAGTGACGGGTTCACGGCGATGCGGGTATAGTTCAGTGGTAGAACGTCAGCTTCCCAAGCTGAATGTCAGGGGTTCGAGTCCCCTTACCCGCTCTTAACCTCTGCAAAGCATGTGGGGAGGACTCAAGCGGCCAACTGGTGAGACCCCCAAATGCGGAAGCGAAAAGACAAGGGGCCGCCGACCTGGTAACGCAGGCGGCGGCCTGATTCGTTACCTACGATGATCGTGCCCCGCGGAGTTTTAGAGCATATCTGAAAAGTCAGATTGATGTAAGGCTTTTTGGAGAGCCGGATGATACGAGTTCTCCGCCAAGTCCGTCACCGAGGTGGAGAGTCAGACAAGGTCACCAGCGAGTTGGCAAGGAACTCCCTCACCAACCGATTGCACGCGTCGCGGCTGTCCCGCTCGCTGTGGGGGCTGTGCCCGGTATTGGGGAAGACGCGCAGTTGCGCGCCGGGAATTTTCCCGGTCAGAGACTCCATCTCGGCCACACTGGTGTGAGGATCTTGGGCGCCGTGCAGCACCAGCGTCGGGGCGCGAATCTCGGACAGTCTCCCCTCGTACAGGTCGCCTTGCATCTGGCCCAACGCCAACCAGGCGTTGCCCCAATTGGCCACCACCTGGCGCCAGCGGTCACCATGCCCCTCCTGCAAGTGCTGAATCGCCCGCTCGGGGAGAGTCTCGGGATGGCTGATCCCGTCCCAAAAGGCCCCCAGGGATTGGGGCTTGCGCCGCGACAGGTGGCACCCTTCCAGGATCAAGGTGCGCACCCGGCCGGGCGCCTGGATGGCCATCCAGGCAGCAATGACGGCACCATCGGAATGCCCCCAGAGGACAGCCTTGTCAATAGCCAGGCCATCCAGCAGCATCAGCATGTCTTGGGCGTTGCGCGGGTGAAAATCGGCCGGCAGGTGATCCACCGCGGTGCTGCGCCCGTAGCCGCGCC
>JAHELX010000708.1 GCA_024643945.1 Anaerolineales bacterium | reverse complement strand
TACGCACACGCCACCCTGGCCAACATCCAACGCATCTGGACCCGCCCCGTGCACGTCGCCACCATCCGCGACGACGAGCCTATTTTGCTCTCTTTTGACGGCCAAGAGCACTCAGAATCGGAGTTCGAGGAACTGATGCCAACAGAGTAATGAGTGCTGTTGGCCTAGAACTCCAAAGCCACCACGGGACCGTAGCCTCGACCGGCTGCGGTCCTGTGGTTTTCTTAATCTATTTTCGAGGCCCATCGCGTAGGGGCAACCCTTGCGGTTGCCCCTACCTGTTATAGTGTGCATAAAAGGTTTGGCGCGATTATGAGGCAGGAGTATAATCGCCAGCATCTTGTCCTGATGAGGTAACGCTGATGAACCTCCTGCGCAATCGCTCGTTGGTCGCAGTCTCGTTGGGCCATTTCACCATTGACTTGTTCAACAGCATGAGCCCGGTGCTGCTGGCGTTTTTTAGTGTGTCGCTGGGGCTGAGCAATGCGCAGATCGGTCTGGCCGCCAGCCTCTACACCTTTGTCGCCTCGCTGTTCCAGCCGGCCTTTGGCTGGCTGGCCGACCGACACGGCAGCCGTTGGTTTGGGACAGGGGGATTGCTATGGACGCTGGGCTGGCTGTCGCTGGCGATCATCCTGGGGCAAAGCGGGATGTTTCTGCTGCTGATGATCCCCTTTGTGCTGGCTGCCTTCGGCTCGGCCGCCTATCATCCCCAGGGCACCATGCACGCCACCGACGTGGGCGATGGTCGGCAGGCCAGCGGTGCCGCTATCTTCTTTTTCTTTGGACAGATCGGGCTAGCGCTGGGGCCAGCCTTGGCCGGGCTTATATTGGGACAAGTTGGTCCAGGCGGCATTCCTATGTTGGCTCTGATCGGGTTGCCGGTGGCACTGTGGCTGGCTACAACCCTACGATCTAGCAGACTCCCCAACGCTCCGGCAGATCGTCAGCCAACAGCGATTCGGGCTCAACAACGACTGGCGGTGGGTATGATCCTGGCACTGACGGGATTGATCGCGCTGCGTGCCTGGGCTAATTTTGGCATCACCACCTTCTTACCCAAATTCTACCAGGAAAAAGGGTGGGGTCCCGAAAGCTACGGCCTGGTGGCTTCCATGTTGATGATGGGATCGGCTGTCGGTGGGGTTTTCGGCGGGCCGGCCGCTGACCGCTGGGGACGGCGATTGATCGTGGCTGGCACCCTCTTCACCGCCATCCTCCCCTTGCTCTTTCTGCCAGTGACCGACGGCGCAGGCGCCTTCGTCGTGGCGGCCTTTGCTGGGGCGATGCTGGGGGCATCGCAGAGCATCATCGTCGTGCTGGCCCAAACGCTGCTGCCCGGCGGCAAAGCCATGGCTTCTGGGCTGGCGCTGGGATTCATGTTCGCCAGCGGGGCGGTAGGGGGCATTATCAATGGCTGGATGGCAGACCGTATTGGCTTGACTCTCACCCTGCAATCGGTGGCGCTGGTCGCATTGGGAGCCGCTTTGTGTGCGCTGGCTCTCCCCGCGACCCGCGCGGCAACCAGCGAAGCTCCAGCAGTTGTCATGCCCCGTGGGGCACCATGAAGGATGAAATTTCCCTTTATGTCCAAAATTGCGGCAGGTGCTCGCGGTACGTCTCCAGGTAGTCGTCGAGGATTTGCTGCGCCACGTCCAGGTCGGTGATGATAGGGTCCAGCAGCAGGCATTGCAGCGCCGCCTGGCGATCGCCGTTGACGGCGGCATCCACACCGAGACGGGTAACGGTGATCTCGCGCCGACACAACTCGGCGATGGGCTCTGGTAAGGGCCCCACGCCGACTCCCTGCACACCAGTTCCACTGACCAGCCCCGGCACTTCTACGATGGCTCCCTCTGGCAGATTAGAAATGTAGCCCTGGTTGGGCAAATTGACCGCCAGATGATAGTGAGTCCCTGCCCCGGCGATGTTCTCGATGATCTCCAGCGCCCCTTCGCTATCGGCGTCGCGCAGCTCCTCGATGGACATCTGCCCCTCCCCCATGCGGGCGATATCCTCGTGGCCCTGCCCGCGCAGCTTATCCCACACATCCCACTCGTAGAGGCTCAGGCCGTACTTCTCCCAGGGTTGGGTGATCGGGTCGCTGACCCAGGGTAGATACTCACACAGGTGCTCGTCACCCGGGATGGGAAACCAATCGAAAATCTGGTATACGCGCCGGGTGAGCGGTTCAAAAGTGGGGTCCATGGCCGCCCAGCGTTCGGCGAAAAGGGGATACAGGTCTTCGCCGGTGCGTTTATCGCGCACGTCGAGCATCCAGGTGAAATGGTTGAGCCCGGCGGCCTGGATGTCAATGCGCTCCATAGCCTGGTGGGCCACCTGGTGCCGGGGAGGTATCGATGCAGGAGAGGCGTGGGTGTCGGTAAAGCCCACTGGCACCTCAAGCTCCAGGTAATCAGTCAGGGCCAGCCCCACCATAGCGTAGCCGGCAGTGATCTGATGGCATAGCCCCACGACCCGGATGCCACTGTAACGAGCGACGGCGTCACAGATGCGGGTCATCGGGTTGGTGAAGTTGACAAGCCAGGCATCAGGGCAGGCTTGCTCCATATCGCCCACAATCTCCAGCACGGGGCCGATGTTGCGCGCCGCATGGGCAAAACCACCCGGCCCCCCGTTTTCGGCGTAAGGCTGGCGCACGCCGTATTTCAGGGGGATCTCGAAATCCGACCGCCACAACGCTTCGCGGGGTGGTACCTCGATGGAGAGGACGACGAACTCAGCCTGGTCGAGAGCCTCGGCGTGGTGGGTGTGGGTGGTGACGGTCATCCCCGCCTCCCACTCGCGGTTGAGGCGCGCGGCCAGCCGGCCGACCAGGGCCAGCGTGTCGGCGTCCCGGTCTACCAAAGCCAACCGGCTGCCCCGCAGTCGCTGGCTGCGCATCAGCGCCGCCAGGGTGTTGAGTCCAAAAATGGCGCTGCCCGCGCCAACTACTACGATTTTGGTAGGGAGCATAGGGTTATTCTCTATCCCCCGGAATGGAATGCCTATAGCTCTCAAAGCGGCAGGAATTGTACGCCGTTAATCAAGTCTTCAGGTTCCCCCGCTTTCGCGATGATTTCCAGATCACGGATGCAGGTTCCAATCGGAACTCGCAATTGGTGAGCGTAAATCACACCGAGAAAGGGAATGCCTTCTCTTTGCCGCCTGGCGGCCTCGGCAAGAAGGTCATCGTCTTGCGTAAAAAGCACACGTCCTAATTCACCAGCCCGATCCAATAATTCCGGGTCCTCTAGTTCACTCGCGCCGTCCTCATAGGCTGTGAGCACATCTACCTCGTGGACGCGGAGCCCAACCGTTATCGCGCGTGGCACATGTTGATCCATGTAGAGCGCGATCGTCATCAGATCAACCCTTTGGCCTTTAGCCGAGCCAAGAGGGGGGGGGGCTCCATCGCCTGCTGAATCTGGTCCACAAGCTCAAGCCGCCGTTCAATATCCCGGTCAAGCTCTTCCTGATGGTCCCAGTAATAGGCTAAGGCTGAATGGATTTGTCCCAGGGTCAGGTAAG
>JAHELX010000707.1 GCA_024643945.1 Anaerolineales bacterium | reverse complement strand
CTGATGATCACCAAGTCCGGACCACGTGTGCTGGAGTTCAACTGCCGTTTTGGCGACCCGGAGACGCAAGTTATCCTGCCATTGCTGGAGAGCGACCTTTTAGATGTGCTGGAAGCCTGTCTGGACGGCACGCTGGATCAGGAGCAAGTGCACTGGCAGGCAGGCGCAGCGACGACGGTGGTAGCAGCGTCGGAGGGATATCCGGCGAGCTACCCGAAGGGGAGGGAGATCATAGGACTGGAACAGGCGGCCTCGTTGTCGGGTGTCGTAGTGTTCCATGCCGGCACGGGCTGGGCAGAAGATGGCCGGCTGGTGACCGATGGCGGACGCGTATTAGCGGTCACAGGCATAGACGGCGACCTGGGCCGGTCCATTGACCGCGCATACCAAGGCATGCGTGAGATTCACTTCCAGGGTATGCACTTCCGGCAGGACATTGGCGCCAAAGCGATGGCATCCCTGCATTAGTTGGAGCAACGGTTATGTCTGCTATTACTTATCGCGACGCGGGCGTGGATATCGAGGCCGGGACGAGGGCTGTGGAATTGATGAAGGATGCAGTGCGAGCCACTTATGGCCCTGAGGTGCTATTGGGTATTGGCGCCTTCGGTGGGCTGTTCGATGTCTCTGTGCTGAAGCAGATGGCGTGGCCTGTGCTGGTTGCTTCCACCGACGGCGTGGGTACCAAGACCAAGATCGCAGCCGCCCTGGGTCGGTTCGACACCATCGGCCACGACATCGTCAACCATTGCCTTAACGACATCCTGGTTCAGGGCGCTCGCCCTCTCTTTTTCCTGGACTATATCGCGTCCAGCCGGCTGGACCCGGAGAGGGTGGCTGCCGTGGTACGCGGCTGTGCGGCGGCATGTAAAGCTGCCGGCTGTGCGCTGCTGGGAGGCGAAACGGCCGAGATGCCAGGCGTCTACGCCCCGGGAGAGTTCGACCTGGTGGGCACTATCATCGGTGTCGTAGATCGTCATCGGATTATCGATGGGCACACCATTGCCCCAGGCGATCGCATCATCGGTTTGGGATCGTCGGGCCTGCATACGAACGGCTACTCACTGGCGCGTCGCATCTTCCAAGACAGAGATTTGCGCGCCGTCGTCCCTGAACTGAGGCAACCTTTAGGGGAGGCGCTGCTGACACCGCATCGTGGCTATCTGGCGGAGGTGCAGCAACTGTGGGAGGCGGGGATCAGCATCAAAGGCATGGTGCACATTACCGGCGGTGGATTAATCGAGAATCCGCCGCGCATCTTTCCAGATGGCGTGGCTGCCCGCATTGAGTGTGGTTGTTGGCCCATTCCCCCGATTTTCCAGCTCATTCAGCAGGCTGGAGACATCAGCCATGAAGAGATGGCTCGAGTCTTCAATCTGGGTCTGGGCATGCTGCTGGTCGTCCCCTCAGATCAGGTCGATCGAGCGTTGAGTCTGTTGGATGGCCAGGCGTGGGCAGTCGGCGAGATTATTCCGCGCGGCGATGGGCCATTGGTGCACATCATGTGATGCTGACCCAAGCCAAGGAGAGAGGGTGTGAAGCGGTTGGCAGTGTTCATTTCCGGCAATGGTTCCAATCTGCAAGCAATCATCGATGCGGTACAGGCAGGCGAACTGGAAGCCCAAATTGAGGTGGTGGCCTCGAATCGCCGGGACGCCTATGGCCTGGTGCGGGCCGAACGGGCGGGCATTCCCACTCTTTACTTCCCCTTGAAGCCGTACCGGGACATGGGCCACTCTCGGGAAGAGTATGATACCGATCTTGCGGATCAGATGGCTGCTTACAAGCCGGATTTGATTGTACTGGCCGGTTGGATGCACGTGCTCAGCCCGGCTTTTCTCGATCGCTTCCCCGATCGTGTGTTGAACTTACATCCCGCTCTGCCCGGTCAGTTTCCCGGCACTCACGCCATCCAACGTGCCTACGAGGCATTTCAGCGGGGCGAGATCGATCACACCGGTGTGATGGTGCATTGGGTTGTCCCTGAGGTAGACGCAGGGCCGGCCATAGCTACGGCTGAAGTGCCCATCTATCCGACCGATAGTCTGGATGACCTGGAGACACGCATCCATGCCACAGAGCACCACTTACTTGTGGAAGCGTTGAAGTAGACAACACCCAGAGGCAAGTAACCACAGAGGATTGAGGCCAGAACAAGCCCCAACTCGCGCATTGAGCGGCGCAAGCAGAGGCTCAGGGAGCACATAACGGGCAGGGCCAAATCCACCACGTATTCTATCCCCTCTTCGCGGATGAACTATTCCCGCTTCACCGACAGCCCCAACTCCTTCAGTAAAGAACTCCCTCATAATGAAAGACCCAGCGCATCGGGCAGGGTCTTTTGTTGTTGAGGGGCAAAAATGCTTGACTAACTGCCGAGTATCATGATATTATGGTATCAGGTTCATCCCATTATCATTACCACCTGAGCCTCTGCAACAGTCACAGCGACCTCGAGCTACTACGCCACCTCCAACTACCACTCCTCCCACACTTTATTCCGCTTTCCTCTAGCATGCCCAATTTCTACGAGGAAGAACCTGTAAGCTCGCAATTGATCCTATCGATCGACTGCTGGGTCAGGAACGTGCGGGACGTGCTTCTGAAGAGGTGAGAGATGTCAGCTTTATCTGGAGGATTTGACGATTTCGAGGTGTTCATCGCCGCCGACTGTGGCGATCGGGTTTACCCCGTCACCGTGCTCAAGTCACCTGCCGGCCAGGCGGACGGGAAGTTTGTGCTGCCTATGTCCGACCAGGAACTGGAGGCAGCTATGGGGAGCATGCAGGCCCTGGCTACCGACGAGGCCATGTTGACTGATTTCGGCGTACGTCTCTTCTCCTCCCTATTTCATGGCGACGTACTCAGCCGTTACGCTGAGAGTGTGGGTATGACCAGGGAAAGGAAAGGGCTGCGCATTCGCTTGCGCGTTGTCCCGCCCGAGCTGGCTGCGCTGCCCTGGGAGCTGCTATACGACCCGGAAAAGCACGAGTTCCTGGGCCTATCCAAGCGGGCATTGATCACGCGCTATCTGCATGTAGCCCGTCCTCCGTCCCCGCTGCGGACTGAGCTTCCCCTGCGCATTCTAATCGTGATTGCCTCGCCGCGGGGTATGCCAAAGTTGGACAGTGAAACCGAGGTAGCCAGGATCGAAAAGGCGCTTGCCCTGCCGCTGGAACACAATCTTGTCCAGTTTGACGTGCTGCGGAACAGCACTGCACGTGATCTGCGCGATGCGCTGCTAAATCCCTACCACATCCTGCACTTCATCGGCCACGGCGATTTCTATGAAGGGGTGGGACACCTGGCTTTCGAGGACCGGTGGAGCGACAGTGAACTGGTGAGCGGATGTACTCTGGGTACGTTGCTCAAGAACACGTCCGTGCGGGTGGTGGTGCTCAACGCCTGTCAAAGTGCCCAGAACATACAGACTGTGCGGGCCTTTACAGGAGTCGGCCCGGCCCTGGTGGAGGCAGGTATCCCGGCCGTGGTGGCCATGCAATTCGCCGTGGGGGACGACAGCGCCCTTGTCTT
>JAHELX010000706.1 GCA_024643945.1 Anaerolineales bacterium | reverse complement strand
TTTGGCGGCACGGGTATTAGACGTTATTGGGCCGGTGTTGCCACCATCGGTGATGAAGTCAACGGAGTCCAGCGTTACTTGCCTGCCGTCACCTGCACCCCCACGAATTCTGACCAGAACTACCCGTTCCTGACTGTGGTCAAGGGACAGCAGGCCAGATATGAAATTCAATTGGACTTATGGGGAGTTGCTAGCGAGCAGGACGTAACTGTGTCGGCCGGCTCGCTAGAGACCGGTTTTGAGTGGGTTACTGCGCCGGACTGGACGAGACGCCCCGACCCGAGCAAACATCCAGGAGCCAAGTTGAGAGTTAACCTTAAGGTCAATGATGATGCGATTGCCAGCGCAACGCCCTACGTGATTCCCCTCACAGTTTCCACGGCTGACGCTGACATGGATTCACAGCCTTGCGATCTGTACGTCGTCGTTGAAGAAGCACAAACGACCGTCAAGGAATATGTGGAGATTCTGGGCTATGCCGCGTTAGAAGTGATGGGCTATTACAATAGCACAAACCTGATTGACCCTGATGACCCAAATTCATCTCCTGCCAATGCGGTCCGCGGGCGTATCGTCTCCGAGTTGATGACCGATCCCAGCCAACTCCAGTACGGCTCGCGGGCGCGCCTGATCCCCTGGGACCAGCCATAAGAGAGATTCCATTTTGGTCAGCAAGTAGCTGCGCTTTCCATAGTGCAATATGAGCGAAATCAGCTAGTTCTCATTAGAACTCTTGCCGTTGTGACAATCTAATTTTCGACTTGAGGTAGAAAAAAATGAAGCGACGACGTGGTATTCTTTGGCTCACAGCCGGCCTGGTGTTGGCCCTGTTGGCCGCCGGGATAAGCTATTTCACTTTTCAACGGGCAGTTGCCCAAAGGGCTAGCGCCTCTGAGGAAAAGCCGACTCAGACGGTGGTGGTGGCCAAGCAGTTGATCAATGAACGCGCAGTGATTCGCCTGGCCGACATCAGCACCGAGGAACGCCTGGTCGAAGAGGTACCCAGTGGGGCCATCTTTAAGACAGACGACGCCGCTGGCCGCATTGCCGCCCGCTCCATACCCCCCGGCCAGGTCTTGTTGGCCCAGAACCTGATCGAGAGCTTTCCCTCGACCGGCATTGAACCGGCTGACGTCGTGACCAGCACTGTTAACTTTAACCAGGCCCTGGGCGAGGAGTTGGTGGCCTTTGCACTACCGGTTGCCGACAAACTTTCCAAAGAAGGGATTTTATTGACTGGCGACCACGTGGACCTGCTTTTCAGCACGGATGTGGTCGGAGAGCAGGAAGGGAGCGGCGGCAAGGTCTCAATTTATGCCATTCAAGATCTGGAGGTCCTCCAGATCATCTACCAGCCGCCACCTGCTGACAAAGAAGAAGACAAGAAAAAAGATAACGCCGAGGCTGAGCCGCCGGCGCTGCAGCCGAAAACCCTCATCCTGGCCATGGAGCCGCAGGATGCGGTGGTACTCAAATATGCTCTCGACACGGAGAGTCCGATTGACCTGGTCCTGCGTGGCGAAGACAACCGGCGCTTCTTCGACGTGGATGCCGTCCATATCAACACCATCTCCGAGCGCTATCGCTTCACTGCTCCCAAGCCCGTACGGTGATCTAACCTCGTGTTTCGCGCTTTTCTTGAGATAATTCTAAAGAGTTCTATATATATAAATTTGGGCTAAGAATGGAGGATGTTATGCAAAGAGCAAAGGAAACGGCGCCGAGTGTCCTGGTCATTGCCAATCACGATCCCACCAGCGATTGGATTCAGCTCTCGTTGGACGAGTTGGGGTATAAACTGGCCGGCATGGTCGATTCAGCCTATCAGGCTCTGCAGGTAGTTGAAAACACCCCGGTAGACATTATTCTGGCCGATAGCTCAGGACACGGCGTGCCCGATACCGGATGGATCCATAGGCTGGCTGTCCAGTCCATGGGGACCGTGGTAATTGTGATGGCTACAGACTCGGAGATGGAATTTGTCCGCCAGGCGATGCTGGCGGGTGCCCAGGGCTTCTTGCTCAAGCCTTTCGATCTGCCGGAACTCCATAAGAGCATCCAGCAGGTACACCAACTGTCGCTTCAGCGCAAGGCAGCTCTGGCTGAAGTGCGAACCGCGCCTGATCTGGCCGCCGCCCCCGCCAGCAAGGCATATTCCATAGCAGTTTTCAGCCCCAAAGGGGGAACCGGTGCAACTACGCTGGCCGTGAACCTGGCTGTCGCCCTGAAACAACAAACCGATTCTCCGGTGCTCTTGGTCGATGCTGATCTTCGCACGGCTGACGTCGACATCTTTCTCAGTGTCCTCAGTAAGCATTCCATCTATGACCTGATAGAGCTCGGGCAAAAAATAGACGAAGAGTTGGTAGAGCAAGTAGTGAGCAGGCATGCCTCAGGTATTTCGGTGCTTCGGGGAGAACCCCAGTTGCAACTTGACATACCTGTTGAGCCTGGGCAGATGAACGACTTGATCGAAGCGCTGAGTTCGATTTGGGAAGGCTACATCGTCATCAATACCGGCGACGGCCTGGATCGTTGGACCGTTGAAATCCTGGATATTGTCGATACGGTGCTGGTGGTGACCACGCCCGAGCTTCCGGCGCTGCGCGCCACCCGAAACTTCCTGGAGCTGGCCGATGCTGCTGCAGACCCCAGCGGAAAGTGGCAGCTCGTCATGAGTTCCTATCAGGGCAAACAGGCCTTGCACATCGCCGACATCGAGGCTTCTATCCACTACCCCATCAAGGCAACCATTGCCGAAGATATCGCTGTGGTGTCGAGCTCCATCAATCGCGGAACACCCTTGATGGTGTCTCATCGAAAATCTCCTATCGCCCAGGATGTGCTGGCCCTGGCAAAACAGCTAGCCGACGCCGGCCCCGGGTCCCCCAGGTCACAATCGGCTGACGGCAAGCAACCTGTTCGTGCCGAGGGGGCGGGGAGTGGTTCGGAGCGATCCGCCAAGCGTGCTTCTTTCTTGCGTTCGTTGGCAAACTCGGTTCGCCTTCCAGCCGGATAAGGCGACCTGAGCCAGGTTGAGGTAGGAGAGCAATGAGTCTTATCGGAATCTTGGTAGCGGCATTGGTGGGACTGGGCATCATGGCGATCTTTGCCGGTCTTTTCACGGTGCTAAATCGGGAAAGCATAGTCGATCGCATGTATGAGATCGTTCGCTCGGACGTCGTCGACACGGGTGGTGCCAGGTTTGATGCGGTAACCGCTAGATCGAATGCCATTAAACAGTTGGACTACAAGCTTCTGTCAAGAGGTTTGGGGAAGGGGATCACTGAGAATCTGCTGCAGGCGGACCTCAAGTTAACGGCCACCGAGTACGCCCTGGTCACTCTGGCGGTCACATTCCTGGGAGGCTTGATCGGATATGCCATCTCCCGGCACCCGGTATCAGCCTTCATAGCCGGTAGCATCAGTTTTTTCGGGCCGGGCGTTTTCGTATCCTGGCGAAGGGCTAAACGTCATCGCGATTTTGCCAATCAGTTGGTGGATGCCCTCACCCAGATTTCTGGCTCATTGCGAG
>JAHELX010000705.1 GCA_024643945.1 Anaerolineales bacterium | reverse complement strand
GTTTCGACTTTTCCCGGTACCCTGGCGCGTGCACCTGCACGTTTCCCCCTTGCAGCCGTACCGCGTTGCCGAAGATGGCCTGCTGAAACCCGGCGATGGTGCCATCCAGAAAAGCCAGAAGCACCAGTCCCAACGCGATGGCAATCAGCGCGATCAGGGTACGCCGCCGGTTACGCCAGACGTTACGCCACGCCATTCTCAAGAGTTTCCCCATCTCGTTCACCTCTCTACTTTTGATGTGACTTCTTGGCCGGCCCGATTTGGGCAACGGAAATCAACGTCAGGTTTAGGTCCCAGAGTTTGGACAAGATGCCGCGCAATTTGGGTTGATCGGCAACAGCCCCAGTCAGCGTGGTGATGCCGCTCTTGGTTATGATCGTCATGCCGTTAAACCACTCCGACCACTTCTTGTCTAAGTGTCCCCGAACCCTGATTTGATAGACCGCTTCTCGGTCAGATTCGCGGTCACTCGGCTGAATTTTGTCCGTGCTCATATTCCTTATGCTTCCCCACGTCTCAAGCCGGCTTTTCTGCGCTCATAATCAGCCAACTTCCCTTTGCATGATGACACGCTACTCTCGCGAAACCCACTTGTGTGAGGAGGTTTTCCATCTCTGAGGGAGTGAAACTGCGCAGGCCTTCTTTCTCCTGAAGGTAAGTGCTCAGTTTGTGCATGAATCGGCCCTCTCTCTGCCTTGCTGCGGCGAGGGTAAACCTGCCACCCGACTTCAGAATGCCCTGGACTTGTGTCAGCACTGAGTGGAGGTCCGGGAAAAGGTGTAATGCCCCACAGCAGTTCACAACATCAAACTGATTACTGGGAAACGGTAGGTTCAGCGCCGTCCCGTGGATGAACAGAATGTTCTCAAGCCCTTCTTCTCTGGCTTTCCTCGCTGCGTATACCAACATCGGCATGGAGAGATCAAGCCCTACTGCAAACCCCTTTTCTAGTGACCGTGAGAAGGGAATGGTATATGTCCCTGGCCCGCAGGCTAAGTCGAAAACCATTTCGTTCCCGTTCAATCGCGCGCGCTTCATGATGATTTCGCGTTCCTTTTCAAATGAGATCCCGAAGGACCATGCCATCCATTTGCTCTCGCGCCAGAGCCGCCCATTGTAGAGGTTGATCAGCCACTTCCAGAGCATAGGTTTCTCTGCTGGCGTGATCTCTAATTCCGTATGGCTCAGCAAATCTAATATGCCATTGACAAAAGGGTATTGCTGGCCACATTCCTTGCATTCGGCAAATTCCTTCTGTGCTTGGAGCTTTAAGGTGCCATTTCCGCAATTTGGACATGTCACCGGTACCCGCTCGAACGACAAGACTTTTTCCATAGGAACTCGTCTCCTCGATTTTGCCTCTAAGTACAACCAATTAAGTCTTGATGGGTTCGTAGTGACGACTTTAGTCGTTTCCGCGCGTAATCAATGACTAAAGTCATCACTACGAACCTGCAAAACTTTCGCGTTTGTACTTAGTATAGCTATCAACTGGGTGAGTTGTGATCCCCTAAAGTGGGTGATTGAGGGGGGTGATCAGGTGGATTCGAGGCATCGGGGGCAAAAAAAATCCCTCACCGGCCAGGTGGGGGAGGGCAATTTGCAATTGAACTGCGCTGCGGCTATAACAGATGCAACTCCTTCGCCCGCTGAATCGCATCCGTTCGCCCGTGGGCGTTCAGCTTGCTGTAGATGTGCTTGATGTGGGATCGAACCGTGTTCGCCGAAATAATGAGTTCTTCTGCAATTTCCGTACTGGATAGATGGGTGGTCAAAAGCCGCAGCACCTCAAGTTCCCGTTCGCTGAGCGGCTCGACCATCTGTGATTCGGGCTTTTGAGGCTTAGCTGAGGCAGTTGGCCTCGATTCGGAATCGGGAAAAGCTGCAAGCAGCCGGCTCGTGTATTCCGGTGAGATCCCGCGCCCCGCAGCCTCGTGGAGCAATTGCGCCATAGGCTGACCCCCGTCGATGAACATACGCATAAAGCCTCCCGGTTCGGACAGGGAAAGCGCTCGTTCCAGCGCAGCCAGGGCTTGAAGGATGTCGCCCTGCTTCTGCAGGGCCATTGCTCTCAGTATTAAAATCTCGATGACGGAGAGTAGCCATCCACCTGGTTCTGTTGCCTGAAGCAATGGTTCTAGCATCTTGAGCGCCACGTCGGGTCGCCCCTGAGCAATGCGTACCCGCGCTAATGCGATGTACTCAAATGCACGATACAACGGTAAGAAAGCGCTGCCGGCCTCCTTTTCCCACTGCTCCAGGCTGCTATCCTTGTCCCGGCTTTGTGCCTCAGCCCAGTCTATAGCCGCTTTGATATTATCTTGCAAGATCCATAGCCGCGCTTGATACGCGGCTATCATGATGTCATCTAGTTCGCTGGCATCGAATTCCTGCGCCAGTTGCCGCGCCCTCTGGATAGCCTGGCGAGCGCCTCTCATATCCCCTTGGGCTTGCCTGACAAACGCCAGAGGGATGTAACCTTGCATGGACGCCATTTCTGCCCACATCCTGGTCAGCTCGATGCCTTCCATAACGTGCTGGCTTGCGCTCTCCAGGTCATTCCACTCCCAGAATAGATACCCCAATCCCATCAGCGGCATACCGGCGATGGGCTGTCGCTTCCCTTGTTCATCAGTCGCCAGATCCAGCGCCTGTTCGTAGGACGCCCGTGCTTCGTGAAGTCGTCCCTGCATGATGGACAGTTCGGCCAGGTGACATTGGGCCAGGACAGTCATCATGAGATTGCCAGCTTGCTCGCCTATTCTGGCAGCCTCCTCAAGAGCCTGTCTGGCGGTCACGACGTCAGGACATAGAAAGTAGTTGAGGCTCAGGAACCCAGCGACCAGGGTCCGCAGGAACAGGCTTTCCTCAGGCAAAAGCTCCAAAGCCAGCCGAACGCGTTCGGCGCTTTGGCGTTCGTCTGCTTGAAAGATAGCGACCAGGGCCCGGAATGCAGCCATCGCGCCCGCGGCGGCCCCGCTCGTATCGGTTGCCAGAGCCCCCTGCAAATTGGCTTCGACAAGTTTCAGCGGATGGCCGCTCACCAAAAGCGCTACAGCCTCGAGGATGCAGAGGGAAGGCCGGGCACGCACCATGTCGTCAGGCAGAGCCTCAATCCAGCCCAGGAAGGTGGCAAACTCACCACGCATCATGGTTGACTCTGCGGCCTGCTCAACCATCCGGGTTGCCCCCTCAAAGTCGCCCGCAGACAATGCATGGTTGATCGCCTCGTCCATTTGCCCATGCTGTGCGTACCAGTGGCTCGCCCGACGGTGCAGGGTTGGCACCCGGTCCGGCCACATCTGGCGCAGGCTGGCACGTAGAAAATCGACGAAGAGATGGTGGTAGCGATACCACTCCCGGCGGTCGTCGAGGGGAACGATGAACAGGTTGCTGTGCTCCAGGTAGGCCAGGAGGGCTTGGGAATCAGCCCGCCCCGGCTGCGCCGCGCGGGCCGGGGGGATCAGGGAATCAGGCGTGCAGGGCGATAGATGAAGCGCAAGTAGGAGATGTGATCCAGGTGAAACTGACCATCATCGCC
>JAHELX010000704.1 GCA_024643945.1 Anaerolineales bacterium | reverse complement strand
CGCAGGTGCAGGCAACCGAGGACCCCAGCCTGGGAATGATCTTGACCAGCCAGGGCATGACCCTCTACCGTTTCGCCAAGGATGAAGCGGATGTCAGCAATTGCTACGATCAGTGCGCTGCCAACTGGCCGCCGCTATTGGTCAGCAGCGGTGAACCAACGGCCGGCAAAGGCCTTAGCGGCCAATTGGGAGTCATCGAGCGCACGGATGGCGGCCAGCAGGTAACCTACAACGGCCAACCCCTGTATTTCTTCATCAAGGACAGCAAGTTCGGCGATACTACCGGGCAAAGCGTCGGGGGCGTCTGGTTTGTGGTGAATCCGGCCGATACGGCTATGGCCGCCCCAACAGCCACGCTGCCGCAAACAGGTGGCACCCTCACCCTCTCCCTCTGGGCGAGCCTGTTGTTGCTGGCGGCGGGCGGCCTGGCGTTGGGTGGCGGGCTGGCCCTGGCGCACGCGCGCCGCACACACTAAATACGTTGGGCGTGTTTCGTCTCAGTTGAGAATGGAGTCCAAACCTTGGTTTGGAAGGGACCTATGGACTCCAATTTCCAGCCTGGTGGGGGAGTGTAAAGCAACCGCTTAGTCTACTTTCACCCAGCGAGCCGCGTCAAAACCGACCATGATCCCTTTGCGCCGTTCGCCGGTCACGTCGCTCAGGCGCAGGTAGCCACGCCGCGGCTGAAAGGGGTAGGCGCCCAGCCGCACCCACTGGTTGTGGTAGTCGTTCTGGTTGACGACCACTTCGGCCCGCCCATCGGCGTGAACGATTGCATAGCAGGCGCGGGTGGTGGTGGCGTATCGCTCCGGGACGTAGACCCACAGCTCCCACTGCCCCGCCTCGGGGAGGGCGGGCCGCCACTCGGCCCAGTTGGCCTCGGTCTCGGCCGAGGCAAAGGTCCAGAGCATGGTCCCCTGGTAGCCATAGGGGGCGCTGTACCAGTGGTCCACGTTGGCTTTGCGGAAGGTCCCCGCCTGCCTATCAGTCCCTTGAGAGTCGACGATGACCTGCAGACGCCGGTCGATCCCGGCCCAGCGGGCAATGTCTTGCGGCCGGTGCTCGTTGATAAATGGGGTCGGGCTGTAATAGTTGGCCAGCACTTGCTGCTGGTCATGAACCAGCGGCGTCCAGGTATCGATCGGCAGCTTGTTGCGGCGGATTTCAAAGTGGAGGTGGGCAATCCAGCGTCCATGGGGATGCTGGGCGGTCTTTTCCCCTTTGCCGATGGTCCCGACCTGCTGGCCCCGGGTCACTTGCCGGCCCGCGTCCTGGACTGCTATTTGGTCCAGGTGGGCGTACTGCGACCAGACGCGGGTACCATCGGACAGGGCGTGTTCCAGCAGGACGATGTTGCCCCAACTGGGGGTGTAGTAGCCAGACCCGACCACCCGCCCGTGGGAGACGGCGTAAACCGGGTCACCCAGGTCGGTATCGCCGCCGCCGCGACCGTTCCAATCTTCGCCGGTGTGCCAGAAGCCATATATTTTCTGGTAGGTGGGGTCGACCAGGGTCGTGTCCACTTTATAGGTGTCCCAGACATTCACCTGATCGCCTCGCGGCCCCACCGGGAAGTCAAAGCCATCAGAGATGGGCACGCCATCGGGTGTTGCGTCTTTTGAGAATGGTTCAGTCATTCTACCAACCTACACATCCAAATTCTTCACACTCTTGGCATGGGTCTGGATGAAGCGCTTGCGCGGCGGCACGGAGCTGCCCATGAGCATGTCGAAGGTCTTGTCGGCGGCGGCGGCGTCTTCGATGGTCACCTGCAGCAGGATGCGGTTCTCCGGGTCCATGGTGGTCTCCCAGAGCTGCTCCGGGTTCATCTCGCCCAGTCCTTTGTAGCGCTGCAGGCCGATGCTACCCCCGTTCAACTTCTTGACCAGGGTATCTTTCTCCTCTTCGGTGTACACATAATGCACCTGTTTCTTGTGGTCGATGCGATACAGGGGCGGCTGGGCGATGTACAGGTGACCGGCCTCGATGAGCGGCTGCATGTAGCGGAAGAAGAAGGTCAGCAGCAGGGTGCGGATGTGGGCGCCGTCGACGTCGGCGTCGCACATGACGATGATACGGTTGTAACGCAGCCCCTCCAGGCTAAAATCGTCGCCGACGCCGGTGCCCAGGGCGGTGATCAGCGCTTTGACCTCGTTGTTGCTGAGGATCTTGTCCAGCCGGGCGCGCTCGGTATTGAGGATCTTGCCGCGCAGGGGTAAAATGGCCTGGAAACGGCGGTCGCGGCCCTGCTTGGCGCTGCCCCCGGCGCTGTCCCCCTCGACCAGGTAGAGTTCGGTCTGGTTGGGGTCGCGCTCCGAGCAGTCGGCCAGCTTGCCGGGCAGCGTCATGCTCTCCAGGGCGCTCTTGCGGATGACCAGGTCGCGCGCCTTGCGCGCCGCCGCGCGGGCGCGCGACGAGGTGAGGCACTTCTCGACCACCGCTCTGGCCTCGCGCGGGTTCTCTTCCAGGAACGACCCAAAATGCTCGCCGACGACCGCCTCCACCAGGCTTTTGATCTCGGCGTTCATCAGCTTGACTTTGGTCTGGCTTTCGAACTGCGGGTCGGGGTGCTTGATGGAGACGATGGCCGTCAGCCCCTCGCGCGTGTCGTCGCCGCTGAAGTTCGACTCATTCTCTTTCAGCAGCCCCTGCTTGCGGGCGTAGTCGTTGATAGTCCGGGTCAGGGCCGCCCGTAGACCGGTCAGGTGCGTCCCCCCGTCGATGGTATTGATGGTGTTGGCAAAGCTGTAGACGCTCTCGGTATAGGCGTCGGTGTATTGCACCGCCACCTCGACGCCGATGCTGTCTACCTCCTTCTCGACGTAGACCACCGCGTGCAGCACCCCGCGGTTGCGGTTGAGATAGCGCACGAAGGAGGTGACGCCCCCTTCAAAATAGAAGGTCATGTCGCGCGTTGGCGTTTCGCGCTCGTCTCGGAAGTAGATGGTGACACCCTTGGTGACGAAGGCCATCTCGCGGAAGCGCTGGACCAGCGTCTCGTAGCGATAGCCTCCCCCGTCCTTGAAGATGGTTTCGTCGAAGCGGAAGGTACTCCGGGTGCCGGTATCTCCCTCGTGTCCCCTGGGTAGGGGGCCTACCTCCTTCACCGGGGCCACCGGCACGCCCCGCTCGTAGCGCTGGTGGTAGATTTTACCAGCGCGGTGGACTTCGACCTCCATCCACTCGCTGAGGGCGTTCACCGCCGACACGCCCACGCCGTGCAAGCCACCCGACACCTTGTAGCCGCCGCCGTTGAACTTGCCGCCGGCGTGTAGGGTGGTCATCACCAACTGCAGGGTGGAGATCTTCTTCTGCGGGTGGGGGGCTACGGGGATGCCCCGCCCGTTGTCGACGACGGTCACGCTTTGGTCGGCGTGGATGGCAATTTGGATGTGATCGCAGACGCCAACCAGCGCCTCGTCGATGGAGTTATCCACCACTTCGTAGATGAGGTGGTGCAGGGCTTTGATGTCGGTGCCGCCGACGTACATACCCGGCCGGCGGCGCACTGCCTCCAATCCCTCCAAAACTTGAATATCTTC
>JAHELX010000703.1 GCA_024643945.1 Anaerolineales bacterium | reverse complement strand
CAGGCGACGGTTGGAGCTTCACTTACGAGAAAGCTCTGTCTTCTCCCTTCCGCTTTGGCGAGGATGGGATCGCTGGCATCACCGACCGCGCTTTGAGCGCGGCCTTCGCCTTTGCCTTTTTCCGGCCCGGTCAGCCTTACCTCACTGAGCGACTCTACGGTTTCGACAACCCCAGCGGGCAATATGGCGAAACTATCCTTGAAGATCGCGTCTTCTACGAAAACACGCCCACCCACAGCTACATGCGCTACGGTTACAATTACCCGTTCCAGGCCGATTTCGCTCAGGCTGTGATGGAATATGCCAAATGGGACAGTCGGACGATGGTCGCGCAAGTCACGCTCACTGGCCTGGTGAATGCCCGCGATGCGCCGCTGCATCTGCTGCCCCAAGTTTGGTTCCACACCAATGGCCAGGTAACCCGCACCGATGAGCGGACATGGGACGCAGTTTATCCTGGTGGGCACTTTGTAGTCGTTGCCGATCACGTTCCCGACTCGTGGCAGGTCACTGTCAACCAACATCCCACCCGGGCCGCCATCAACGCTGCTCTGGTCAACCAGGGGACGCTTGCTAATAGCGGTGAAGGAAACAAAGCTGCCTGGGATTTCGTGGTGGAGCTGGCTCCCGGCCAGACGCAGGTCTTTCGTTTCGGGTTGGCTCAGGCTTTTGATTTCTCCACCGCCCAGGCTGCTGCCGAGAGCGCGCTGGCCGGGGCCGATGATCTGTTGTCCATGCGAGGGGCCGAAGCTCACTCGCTCTACGTGAACGATGTGAGCGCGCACCAGGCCGTCTACCAGGCAGCGCTGATGAACCTGCTCTGGAACAAAATGTACTACGCCTACGATGGCTCCTATGAGCCGCGATGGCGGGGCAAGGTAGACGTGCGTGACGTGATTCTGGTGCCCGACAAGTGGGAGTTCCCATGGCCTGCCATGTGGGATACCTGTTTCGAGGCCAAAGTTGCCACCCTGGCCGATGTGGAACTGGCCAAACGTGACTTGCGCCTCTTTCTCAGCGACCACTGGCAGACCGACACGGGCCACGTGCCCAACGTCGAGTGGCTTCTGGACGGGGAAACGCCGCCTCTCTTCGCCTGGGCTGCGTGGCAAATCTACGCGACGGATGGCGACCGTCCCTTCCTGGAAGAACTTTTCCCCCGGCTGGAAGCGCACTACGCCTTCGTGCGCAAAGCTTACGACCGTGATCAGGACAACCTGCATACTGGCGGCTTTATGGGCATGGACAATATCCCGCGCCCTGGCCCTCCCGACGAGGAAGATGCCGACCTGTCGGGCTGGGTAGCCTTCCTTGCCCGCGACATGGCGCGCATCGCCGACGAAATCGGCCAGCCCGACCGGGCCGACTTTTACCGCGCTGAGTATGAGCAAATTGTGGCTGAGATCAACGCCCAGCTTTGGGACGAAACGACCGGCTTTTACTACGACCGTAACACGCGTGGCTTTCTGCTTGAAAAAAGCTATGTCGGTCTCATTCCTTTCATCGCTGGCGCATCTAATGCCGCCCAGTCTTCTCGCATCATCGAGCACCTGACCAACCTAGCGGAATTCTGGACATCTTACGGAATTCGCAGCCTCTCTGCCGACTCGATGCTCTATGAACCGGGTTATTCGGAGAGCGGCTGGAAAAACTCGAACTGGCGCGGCCCCATTTGGTTGCCCATCAACTATCTGCTGGTGCGGCGGCTGGAGGAGACGCATCCCGGATTGGCCGACCAACTCCGAGAGGCCCTCATCGCCAACGTCGACGCGCAATGGCAGGCCACCGGCCACTTCTGGGAATATTACGACGCGGAGACCGGACAGGGCCTGGGCGCCGATCACCAGACCGGCTGGACGGCGTTGGTAGCGAATTTGATTTATGAGAGGTATGGGAAACGCTAAAATGACTTACTGCCTGACTGAGGCTGACGAGCTGATTCTGTTAACTACCGACTCTCTCACCCTTGGCATTAACCGCCAGACCGGCGCGCTGGCTCACCTCTCCCGTCCGGGCGATGCGTCGGTGATAGAACGCAATGCTGCCAATGCTGCCCTGGATGCCCGGCTGAACGGCCGTTGGCTGGGCGGGCCGCCCCGCTACCTTTCTCATAGCGTCGAAGAGACCGACGAGGGCATAGCGCTGACGGTTACTATCGCCCTTGGCCCATCCGGGCCAGCGCGCGGGCCGGGGGGCAGGTTGACGGTGACCGACCGGTTTCACCTGGTTGGCTCGTTAATAGAGCGGACTATCCGTGTCTCGCTGTTAGCGGAGACGCCCGACGAATTGCCCGCCACCCACGAAGAGCATGAGGAGCGCGTAGCCCAACTGGACGGCGTGCGCTTAGTCGTGCCTGGAGTTGCCATCGGGGCGGCGGATGGCTGCCGCTTCGAGGCACCGGCCTGTACTGTGCGGCCCCGGCTGCCCCTGATGGTCGCCGCCCGCCAGAGCCTGGATCAACCCGGCGCCGACCCGGGATTTGCGCCGGGCGCTCGTTCCCGCTGGTTCACCGCCATCAATGACTGCCCCGACGTGACCCCTGGACTGATGATTGTCCACAATCCCTCCCGGGTTCCCAACTCGCCAGGCCGGCCGGAAAACGAGAGAGGGAAAGCAGGCGGGGGCCAAAGCCTGCTGGTCTGGTATGTAAGCAAGGTGGAGGCGGCCACTGCGCTGGTAGCGGGCGACGATCACCTGGTCGATCTTGTCCACCAATGCGTCCTGGCCGCCTGGCTCGTACCCGGTCAGGCAGTGGCAGGAGGCACCCAGTATATCCTGCTGCACGACGGCGATTACGAGTCGGCGCTGGATGCCTATCGTGCCTGCTACGCCCGCACCGGCATCGTCCCCCCCCTTTACGGAGAGCCACCTGACTGGGTGCGAGGCGCGGCCATCTACGAAGTCCATCCTGGCCAGTTCGGCGGATTTCGAGGCCTGGCTGCCCACGTCCCCGTCTTGGCCGTGATGGGGATCAACACCCTCTATCTGATGCCAGTGATGGAATTCGATAACCGTAACGGGCAGCCCTGGGACGAGAACTGGCTGGGGGGCGGCAGCCCCTACGCCATCAAAGACTTCGAACGCCTGGAGCCGACGCTGGGGACCGAGGCCGATTTCCAACACCTGGTGGCTACCGCGCATGCGCATGGCATGCGCGTGCTGCTGGACTTGGTGCCCCAAGGCTGCGCCCTTGATGCCCGCTACGTGACCGAGCACCCTGAGTGGTTCTGTCGGGACGAAGCAGGGGATATGGTTCATTCCCACGGCTGGATCGACACCTGGTCTTTCGACTGGGCTAACGCTGATTATCACGACTATATGCTAGACTGGAGCTTGCGCCTGGTACGCGACTGGGACGTGGACGGCTATCGGATTGACGCGCCCCACGGCAAGGAACCTAATTGGGATCGAGAAATCCCCTACCACGCCAGTGCTACTAACCTGGGTGTCATCCGCCTGTTGGAACGGCTGCAGGCCGGCCTCAAGGCGCTTAAACCCGATGGCGTGCTTCTGTGTGAGCTGTTCGGCCCCATCTTCACCCACAGCCACGACCTG
>JAHELX010000702.1 GCA_024643945.1 Anaerolineales bacterium | reverse complement strand
GGCGTTCCTCTCGATAAGCAAGTTCCAGATCAACATTTAACATGTCTGCCCCCTTATGGATATACCACCCATACTTGCCAAAATACGTCATATTTCTGCGAAGTTACCAACTTTAGTAACTACTCAGGTGCCCGGCACTTTTGCGGCCTTAAGGCATAATCTAGCGTCTGGCAGCGAACCGGACATAGTGCATTTCTGTCGATGAAGTGCCGGGCACCTTCAGGCTGAGTAGTAACCAACTTTATATTAAATCCAGGAACTGCTCCAGTGCCCGGATCGTATTGCGGAAGCGATCGCGGTTCAGGCGGTAACATTTGGCTCCCTCACAACGGCGCTCGATGACATAACCGGTTGCACTGAGCTGTCTCAAATGACGCGATGCGGCAGATTGGCTCAGGTCCAGGCGAGTCATGATATCTTGGGCATATAATTCCTCGTCCTTGGCCAGCAGGTCCAGGATGCTTAAGCGCGTGTCGTCAGCCAGAGCGCTGAGGCGAACCAGCAGTTCGGCGCGGGTAAGGGCGGGCGAACTAACCCGCGTCCCCTCAGGCAACCGTGCGCCAAAGAAAACCACAAATACACGCTCGCCTACAAACTTACTCGCATAAGGCCCTAAATGAGCTGAAGGAACGAAGAGGACCTGCTCGGCCTGCGCAATGAATCGCTCCCATTTTTCCCATTTTTCAGCCAAGGCAGGATCGATGTCACGGGCGATTTCGACCGGTGTTTTCCCGGTGAGGTCAAGCTGTTGGAAAGCATGGACCGACTCCTGCAACATCGGCTTCACCCGCTCCCATTCCCTGGCCATAAATCCATCCCACAATTCGCGCAGATGAGAAACAATTAAGTCCTGCATAACCGGCGGGTCGTTGAGCAAGGCGTGAGCCTCAGCTTCAATGGGGATATTGACATGTGAGAAATTCTTCTTTCCAAAGGTCAAAAAGGTCTCCAGGCTGGCCAGTAATTCCTTCTGGCCAGGCAGCGGCGTCGTGTCGCCTCTGTCTTGCGCTGCTTTCTGTGCGATGCGAGCGTACGCCCCAAATAAGCGATCGCGCAGTACCAATGGGTCCTGCGCAGCCAAAGCATCCAGGTAAGCCGGAAAGCTGGACCAGGCCTCATCCGGTTGGATTGCATAATGCAGCCCTTCACACACCACCCGGTTTGTGTGCAACTGCTCTGGCGTTAGCGCGGCGGCCGTTCGCGTCACCCAGGCATCCAAACCGGAAAGCTCTTCGAGCCTATTGATAAGACATAAGCTGTTTAGCATATTGCGTACAGGATCCAGGGCAAAACTGGCGGTTACTGGTTGCGGAAGCCTGATAAAATCTTGATCGAGCTGGGGCATATTGCATCTCCTTGATTTTCGACTTACCCGATTAACCGATAAACCCGTTTGAACGGGTAACACGCTTATTATATCATATAGAGAGAAGTCTGTCAAGATGGTCCGCAATCTGCAGTTGACACCGGCGGACATGAGGGCGCTGGCCCAACAATTGAAGCGGGCTTGCGGCACCGGCGGTACGGTCAAGGACGGCGTCATCGAGATCCAGGGTGACCAGCGTGACCAGGTGGCGGCACTACTGCAGGAGATGGGCTATCGGACCAAGTTTACAGGGGGATAGAGAGCAGAGGACGTGGTTGGAAGCACAAAAGGAAATCAGGGCCATTCCAGTGCAATCTCGCCTGCTCACAGCCATACAGAGAAATTGCCCGGGCACTGCCGGCACTTTACGCGTGACCTGAAACGGGAGCCCATGTCACGCGTAGAGTGCCCGCAGTGCAGGGCGGAGAGATGCATTCTCCAGCAAGTCGGTGTTATCACTGAACAGATCGACGTTCCCAATGGGCCTTCCTTGCGCGAGTGCCGCTAAGCGCGGGTCGGCTATTCTTTGTCGGATCGCCCCGGCAAAGTGGTCTGCCCATATAACCTTGAATGGCCGGTCGAAGAACGGCGTAACCTTCGCAGGAAGCGGCTCGGTGATATGCAGCTCATTATGCATGCCTGCGAGGATTTCATATGCAAGACTCAGGCTTGCCTCGCGGTCTCTCCAGGTTGTGGCTGAAAGGACATCCTTCAGGACAGGCCCCAATGCCGGGGAAGCACGCAACCGGGAGAAAGCCGTGCCGAACCACTTCGGATAGGGAGGATATTCCTTCTCCATGAGGAAAGCCAAGCGCATAACATCTCGGACCAGTCGCGAGGCGATGAGCGCACAACCGATGTCGTCACCCACAAATCCGGCCCGGCCCATCAGGTGCTCTTCCTGTCCAATCCGCGACCACCCGGAGACAAGCAGATAGAGCCAGATATCATGGGGATACCACGCAAAACGCGCCCGAACCGCCTCCAGGCCGAGATCGTCCCGGAAGACCCCTCCCGCCACAATCGACCTGAGTTTCTGGTGTGGCAGGGTTAGCCAGTCGAGGGTGTCAAGCTCCGCGTCAACCTGGATATTGATATAGTCAGCAAGAAAACCGGCGATCGTGAATATCTCAACACGGTGGTTGATGGGGCCGGAACTCACGGGTTGTAGGATCTGGGTTCCGCGATCCTCCAGGTCCGGCTCCGAGAAATTGGTCGAGAACCCTCGATAACTTACGGGAAGCAACTTGCTCAAGGCCGTCCGGATCTCCTCCCGCCTCGATCCAAAATCTTCAGGACGCAGGAACAACATGACCCGCGGCCCCCAGTGATGGTCGGCGGACATCCGGGTGTCAAACCCGAGCACCTCAGATCCGCCTCCAATCAGGGCGGCGGAATAGGACAGATTGGGGTAGTGGGACTCCAGAATGGGCTCGACTTCCTCGCGGAAGAAGCCCTCAGCCAGTTCCAGGCCCGGAACAAATCGCTCTTGTTCCTGCTTGTTCCCCATGGGCGAGACTACCTCTCGGCTGAATTTGCTGCCAAAACCTTCACCTCTTGCTCTAGCCGTCCCTCAAGCCGGTCCTTTTCTACTTCCAGATCATAACGTGCCTGGAGATTCAGCCAGAAACGCTCCGACATGCCAAAATATCGCGATAACCTGAGCGCTGTATCCGCAGTGATCGAACGCTTGCCGTGTACAATCTCATTGATGCGGCGTGGGTGTACACTAATGTCCTTGGCCAGCCGATACTGGCTGATACCCATTGGCTTCAGAAACTCTTCGAGTAAAATCTCTCCAGGATGAACCGGGGCAAACTTCCCTTCAGCCATCTACTTCTACCTCCTAATGATAATCCGCAATCTCAACCTCGTGGGCATCTCCTTCACTCCACCGGAAGCATATCCGCCACTGATCATAACCCAATAATGGCGCGACACGCTAATATTGTCAAACGCTATGACTCCGAACTTATTCGCCCAAATTGCTTATGTCACAATTTTCAACAAGGTAGAAGTGGTAGTTAGCCCGCCGCTTCTTTTCAGGTGTAAGACCCTAAGGGTTTTCAGAAAACCCTTAGGGTCTGCCAAGAATTTGGGGTACACCCTTCTGCTTCAGAGGAATTGAATGCGGTGTGGAAATGTGGTATATTTACCACAGAGGGGAATTGCCTGGAGTACTATGAGGTG
>JAHELX010000701.1 GCA_024643945.1 Anaerolineales bacterium | reverse complement strand
GCGCATCCTGCGCCATGAGCTGGTTGGTCAGCTCAGACGTGGTTCTGATGGGCTGGCCGTTCAAGCCGACGATCACGTCGCCGGGCTGTAGGACGCCTTTGGCCGGACTGTCAGGCAGAATCGATACAACCCTGGCGCCTTTGCCTTCTATCGTTGCATCGTAGCCAGCCAGGCGGAGCCCTTCCACGGTGGCAGTCGTCTCACTCTCATCCAGCATTTGGTATTCCTGGTGTGCCAATGCCTGAGCTGTCGTGCCAGGCGGTACGATCTGCTCGGGTGGCACGATCTTGACCACCGGGCTCAGCTGCCCGACTACCCATTCCCCGGCGGTGATCGGCGTCTGTGGGATCACCGTGGTCAGAAAGAAGGCGCCGGCGGACGGATAGCGGTGCTGAGGGGGGACCTCGACCATAGGCTCTACAGGGACCGCAATGCCCGGGGCCTCAAGACCATTGTTGGTAGGCACCAGGCTGAACGTGACCCCCAGCATGCCGAGGATAAGCAGGCCGGCAAGCGGTGCGCGTATCAAGACGCCCGGAACTGCGGAATGGCTGACCGGCACTGGCCTGTCCCATTCCCAGGCTTGCTGCATGCTCAGGCCCAGTAGAATCAGTCCGGCGAACACGATCGTGGTTACGCCCGTTTGCAGGCTGAAGTGCACGCGCTGGGCAATCAAGAAAATGCCCCAGCCGGTTAGCATTACCGAGATCAGGAGTCCTGATCGCATCCCCAGTCGTGTCGTCGGAACTGGTCGCCCCAACAAACCCCACACGACAGATCGCATCAAGCGGCCGCCATCCAGCGGGAAGGCCGGAGTGAGGTTGATAGCCGCCAACGCGCCGTTGAAGAAGATAAGGAAAAACGTGATCACATTAAGAGAGGGATTGAGTTGTGCATTCCAGAGCAGGTACGCCAGTCCAGTCAACAGTAGATTGGCGAGGGGACCGGCGGTGGCCACCAGGGCCTCGCGCCAGGCGGAGGTGGCGGCCGGCCAAACCTGCGCCGCATCACCCAGAGGATACAAGGGAACGCTGGATGGTACGTCGCTGCCAAGAGCGCGTGCCGCCCACACATGCCCTGCGGCGTGACCGATAAGAGATGCCCCGATCAGCAATGCGATCACCACAGCCATGGCCCAGGCCTCGGCGCCATTCAGGAATGCTCCCAGAATGGGTACGTAAATCGTCGCGATGGCCCACAGGCCTATTGGAACGACCACGAGCCAACTGGCCCCCAAGGTAATCGCCGTGCGGCCAAGTGGTATCCGGATACTCAGCCTGGAAATATTCGTTCGTCTCATAATCGGGTAAGGATAGTATACGGAGGCATTTCAAAGGATCTGCTTGCGTCGCATTAGCATAGCCGTTTTCTTCACGTTACCTTATTTTATCGCAAACGGCGAAGCCTGGCCTTAAGGAGGGATTAAGAGAACTTTAAGGCCAGCTCAAGGTACTTGTCCAATAATAACTTTGCACTTAGATCAGCAAATCAGGTGTAAACTGATGGCGAAAGTACTAAGTTATTTCTGGACAAGTGCAAGAATGCTCAAAATGGTTGTCATCTGCCTGGGTTAATCGGCAATGCCTTTTCGGGCAACGATTTTGGTCGGTGTCATCCTAACCAGGAGCTCACCTTCAACCGCATTTCGCTTCCCGTAAGTCTCACCCAGTTCGGCCCCCATATATCTGCCAGCAATCCGCGTTGCCCAATACGCCAGGTCCGGTGCGTTCATCTCCAGCCTGGCAATCCCTTCGATCAGGACAAAAGCGAAGGGTGGGTTTTCATCATCGACGCAGAGAGACACCCGCGGGTCTCGGCGCATGTTGACCGCTTTCACCGCTTCGTGCCAGGTGGTGAAGACCAGGCTATCACCGTCCAGGTCGTACCAGATGGGGACAACATGGGGACGCCCATCACCTCGGACTGTAGCTAACTTGCCTGTTCGATGGTTTTCGAGCAGAAACCGCTTGTATTCTTCCGGTGTCATTTCTTGCATAGTGATCACCCTCTGTTGAAGAAGCCCGAGTCTCCGATGATCTCATCGGCGGGCAGGAAGGTCGCTTCCTCTATGCTCTGGCCGGTGCGCTGGAGATAGGCCTGTACCACACGGTAGCCAATGGCGTAGCCGCCGTAATCAGGCATGCCCACTTTTTGCAGGCCATACTTGTCGGCGAGACGGTCGCCAAAGATATAGCCTCGGATGACATCGAAGCCGGTCTCTGCCAGACCATCCCGGATGAGCGCTTTCGCCGTTTCCAATTCCTCTTCGTTAAAATCGGTCACGTAGTAGCCGACGATCTGCTCGCCGTAGAGAGATGCCGCGAAAGACTCGGCCATCCCTTCGTAGATGATGTAATCGGCGACACGTGTCCCGGCCATATCCCAGGGAAATCGACTCAGGCGAATGAGATGATGCAATTCGTGGACAACCATCCCTGGCAGACGCGGCAAATTGTAGTCGTTGGGCGTATCGAACTGGACGACGAAGCGCGGCTGAGTCCAGTCTATCGCCCCGGTCGCCCCCCGCCCCATTGGGTCCGAGCGTCCCGGATCAGCGACGGCCAGCCAACCGGTCACCGAGGCAAAGGGAATGCGGTCGGTATAGGCTTCAAAGCGTGAGGCACCCTTAGCCAGCGCTTGCGCCCCCACCTTCCACGCATCGGCCGCTTCCAGTTTGTGCAATGCGTCGGGCGTTTCGGTCAGATCTTCCGGCAGCAGCCAGGCCCAGGCGCGTGCCGTGGCGAAGTCATCGGCCGGGTCGGCGTTGAACATAGGCGCCAACATCTGCAGCATGGGCTTCCAGGGTTGAATGAACAATTCAAGGTAAAGCCGTTCCCGGGTAGCCATATCGGGCGCGGCGATGATTCGATGGTAATAGTCGTTGGTGTTGATCCACTCGGTTTTCATACGGTGCCGGTTATCCCCCGGTAATAGTCGCACAATGTCTGTAAAGGGCAGATTTCGCACCTGGGGTTGCGCGCATGGCAGATCTCTCGCCCGTGGCGGATGACGTTCAGGTGGAAAGGATAGTAGATGTCGGGGGGCAACAGGTCTTCCAGGATGACGTGCGCCTTCTCGGCCGATACTTTGGGGCCGATGAGGCCCAGCCGCTGCGTGACGCGGTGAACATGGGTGTCCACCGGGAAGGCCGGCATGTCCAGCGAGAAGAGCAAAATGATGGCGGCGGTTTTAGGTCCAATGCCCCTAATCTGAGTAAGCCACGCTTTGGCCTCGTCGACGGACCAGTCTTTGAGAAAGTCAAGGCTCAACTCGCCGCGTTCCTGGGTGATGAACTGCAACGCCCCTTTGATACGGGGTGCTTTTTGTTGGGCCAGCCCGGCCGGCCGGATGGCCTCCTCGATGGCTTCTACCGGCGCATCGCGCACGACCTCCCACGCGGCAAAACGCGCTCGCAAGCGCTCGAAAGCCCTGTCTCGATTGACATCAGAGGTGTTTTGGCTGATGATGGTGCTGACCACCTGGGATATGGGGTCCAGGTGAGACCGCCACTGGGGTCGGCCGTAGACCTCCAGAAGCCGCTGATGAACGGCCTGGGCTTTGGATTTGAGGTG
>JAHELX010000700.1 GCA_024643945.1 Anaerolineales bacterium | reverse complement strand
CACCCAGGCGGACGACCGGGCTGCGCTGGAGCGAGTGGCCGCGCAGTGGCGCGAGGAGTTCAATGCACCCAACATAACCGTCGAGTCCGTCATCTGTGACGGTTGCCTGTCGACTGATGGGCGGCATTGTAGCCACTGCTTCGAGTGCGAGATTCGCGCTTGTGGCGTGGAGCGGGGCGTGGCAAACTGCGCCCACTGCGACAAGTATGTTTGTGATAAGCTCGAGGCCTTCTTTGGCTTTGTACCCGATGCCCGCGTTACTCTGGATGGCATTCACGCTGGGCTGGTGGCGTAACGCGGCCCCAAGGAAAGGCAAATGATCAGGTACATCGTCGTAAGTATCGTGAGTGGACTTCTGTTCGGTGCCCTGGACGGTGTGATCAACGGCAATCCACTTGCCCAGAGGCTCTACGAAGTCTACAAGCCCATCGCGAAAACATCCGTAAATGTCCCCGCAGGGATGGTGATTGACCTGGTTTATGGATTTGTTATGGCAGGGGTGTTTCTACTCCTCTATGAAAGTCTGCCAGGTGAAGCGAATTTCGCCAAAGGAGTCAGTTTCGCCTTCCTGGTGTGGTTCTTCCGGGTTGTGATGGGTGTAGCCGGACAGTGGATGACCTTCAACGTACCTATTGGAACACTGTTTTATTCGCTCGTCGCCGGACTGGGTGAAATGATCATATTTGGCATACTCTATGGACTGACCTTGAGACCCACGACCTAGTGTAACGGCTGCGCAATCAGAGGCCGCATCATCAGTTGTGGTGCGGAGTCAGCGGATACAGTGGAGGGAGGCGGATGAAGTATGGTCTCACCTTACCAAATGGTGGTCAATGCGGTGACCCCCGAACGCTCGCTGAGTTTGCGTCGTTAGCCGAGCAAGCGGGCTGGGATGCCGTCTTCCTTGAAGACTACATCGTCTGGCAAGGCCATCGGGACGTGCCGACATACGATCCCTGGATATCTCTCGCGGCCATGGCGTTGCACACAGAACGTATCCGCGTCGGGACCATGGTTACGCCACTGGCACGACGGCGACCTTGGAAGCTAGCACGAGAGACAGTCTCCGTTGACCGTCTCTCGAACGGGCGGCTGATCCTGGGTGTTGGGCTGGGAGACACGACGATCGACACCAGCTTCACGGATTTCGGGGAAGTGGTGGATCTCAAGCAGCGTGCCAGGATGCTGGATGAGGCGCTTGAGGTACTCGTGGGCTTATGGAGTGGACAACCGTTCACTTACAGCGGCGAGTACTACGAACTGTATGAAGTGACCCTCTTGCCTCAGCCCGTGCAGAGACCAAGGATACCAATCTGGGTCGGAGGCATCTGGCCGCTGAAGGGCCCGGTACGACGGGCACTTCGCTGGGATGGTAGTTGCCTGTACAAGGTTCCTCCGGAGGAAGACTGGACGCCAGAAGACGTTCAAAAGCTGAAAGCGTTAGCTGAAGCTGAGAGAACCGCGGCGACGCCATTTGACATAGTAGTGGGGCACGCGTCTTGGCAGCGAGCTTCAGATTGGGAACGGGAACGAGCCTGCATCAGGAACCTGGCGGAGGCTGGTGCTACTTGGTGGACAGAGTATGTGCCGCCGGATGATTCAGGCGTCATGCGGGCTTGGATAGCTCAAGGGCCACTGCGCATCGACTGAGAGGCGTTACTGCTGGCTGATGAAAAAAAAGCTCGCTACGTAGCCATCGCTGAAGGCGTTGTGGTGACTCTGATCCTGGGCTCAACACTTGTTGTTGTCAAGATGGCACTTGATTACCTGGGGCCGTTGACGATAACCAGTCTGCGCTACTTTTTGGCCTTCTTGCTGTTGTTCCCGTTCATGGCTCGCCGTGGGGGCGTAAGACGCTGGTCATCCCGTGTGTGGATTCGCTTGCTTTGCCTTGGCCTTGGCTTCTACGTTATCGGAAACGGCGCACTCTTTTGGGGGCTAAAATACATCCCAGCCACGATGGGTTCTCTGCTGCTGAGTCTTGTCCCTCTGTTGGTTCTTGCCGCGGGTATCCTTTGGCTCAAAGAAGTTCCCACACGATTGCAGATAGTGGGGGTAGTCGTTGGGCTGACCGGAAGTGTGCTGTTCTTTTCACCCGGTTTCAAGGCCGGGGAGCCGTTGGGGCTAGCTGTTGTCGCCATAGGGTTGGCCGGCAGCGCTACACTTAGCATTCTAGGGCGGGAGATTGCGAGAGGGCGGCAAGTGGATACCTTTTCTCTGACCGCCATCCCCCTGGCTCTTGGAGGTGGCATCCTGTTGCCTATAGCTTTCTCAGCGGAAGGACTGCCTGGTTTCTCGGCAATGGGGTGGGGTATTGTGCTTGTGCTGGCGGTTGTCAACACCGCCTGCGTCTACACGCTCTACAATCATGCGCTTAGGGTGCTGGCGGCGTTTGAGATGAGTGTCATGGTCAATCTCACACCACTGGTAACAGCATTTTGGGCTCGATTGCTCTTGGGTGAAAGACTAAGCATCATCCAAACGGTTGGGATGCTCACAGTCATCGTCGGAGTGGTGCTTGTTCAATGGGGAAAAACGTAGGTCAACCTGGGTAGGCGTCGTGAGTTGGAAGGTTGAGACCTATTCACTGTATCGCTGGAGCGCGCCCTTGGCTGCCTCCTGCACGCGCGTGATCAACGCTTGCGGTTCTAATACTTTGGCTGTCGAGCCAAAGCTCAGCACCCAGCCGGTTGCCCAGTCCAGGTTCGCCACATCGAATTGGGCGATGATGGAGCCATCGGCTTCATCGGTGATTTTCATCCAGTCGCCGTGCCGCTCCCTTACCTGGAGAGCCACATCGGCTTCTAGATGAACTACGACTGTATAATGGGGTACGTAACGCATGGTGCTTGCCAGGTATTCCCGTACGCGGAAGTCACGGGGCATCGTAAATCGATCTTCCAAAGGTGCGGCGTGCTGGATGCGATCCACCCGGAAGGTTCGCAGTTCTTGCCGCAGGTGGCAAAATCCCACCAGGTACCACAGCCCCCACTGGAACGTCAGGGCGTAGGGGTCCAGCATGCGTTCGGTATCCTCCTGACGCGCCAGGCTTCTGTACAGCAGGCGCACGCGATGCCGCTCCCCAATGCATTGGCGTAATGTGTGAATTGTGGGTTCCCAGGGGCGGTAATCCCTGCGGGCCAGCTCGCCGATGACCAGGCTTTGCTGGGCGCGGGCTACCTCCTGGCGCAGATCATCGGGTAAGACGTTGTCTAGCTTGGCAGTGGCAGCGGTGACCGCATCGTCGTAGGTGTGTCCCCACACATCTCGGACCAGGTGGGCACCCATATAGAGCACGGTTGCTTCTTCGGCGGTAAAGATGAGGGGAGGTAGCTTATAGCCTCGCACTAAGGAAAAGCCACCATACGGCCCTCGCTCCGAGTAGAGCGGAATGCCCATCTCGTCCAGCATCGCAATGTAGCGGTGAACGGTTCGCTCGGAGACGTTCAATTCGACAGCGAGCTCGCCTGCCTTCCAACTGGGTCTTGACTGAAGCAGCAAAATGAGCGAGAGCAAGCGCGTGGCAACGTTGCTCATATCCCTATCTCCAATTTTACAGGTAGCCTGCCTGTCGAAGGAG
>JAHELX010000100.1 GCA_024643945.1 Anaerolineales bacterium | reverse complement strand
ATCACGCAGACAAAATGGTCGAATCAAATTGATAGCCTCACTCTTTGATTCACTCGTTAATGATGTTTGCGTATATTATAACATGTGATTACCAGGGTTCGCAAGCAATCACAACCAGTAGGGGCATCCCAATACGAACCCTTGCGAATGAGTCGAGTAGTCGCGCTTTCCATAGCCCGCATATTGGAGCCAGGCAAAGCGCGACTTCACTACGTTCACTCAACCCATTATACAGTTACCCGACAAGATTTGTGTTAAGTGCGCGAATTATGCCTCACGGACAGAAGAGAACACGGACCAAGTAATATAGAGGAATTCAAGTCCGTGTTCTCTTCTGTCTCTGAGGCGAGAATTTGGTTGCGGCCTGGCCGCACTATGATCTTGCCTTAGAACTGGAATGAGTTCTCATCTACTCTACATTGATATCCACGAAGGCGGTCATTCCCCAGCGCAGGGGAGCATCCGTGGCATCGGTTAATTTGATGCTGACGGTGTAGGTCACGTCGCCTCGCTTAGTTTCGGAGCGAGGAGCGATGTCGGTCACGACACCCTGAAACTCCTGGTCGGGGAGGGCATCCACCGTCACCTTCACCGGCTGGCCGGCGGCTACCTGAACCACGTCTACCTCACTCAGGTCATCGGTCTCCACGTACCAGGTTGAAGCATCTCCCAGAGTGATGGCCGGCGCGCCGGGGGCCAAAAATTGGCCTACCTCCACGTTTACGCGGGCGACCGTGCCAGGGAAGGAAGCTACAAGCTCGAAGTTGTCAAGCGCCGCTTGTGCCGTCTCTAGCGCTGCCTGGGCGGCAGCTAGAGCGGCTTCGGCTTCGGCCACTCCTGCTTCCGCCTGAGCCACTCCCGCCTCAGCGACCGCAATCTGTTCCCTGGTCGGTCCGGCTTTAACAGTCGCCAGTGCTGCTTCTGACTCGGTGATACCAGCGCGCGCCACGGCAATTTCCTCGACTGTGGGGCCGTTCACCAGCCGCTCATATTGCGCTTTGGCCGCTTCGTAGTCCAGGGTAGCCTGCTCCAGGGCGATCGCCTGGGGTTTGTCACCGACGTCGCCAGCCCAGGCGATCTCGTCGTAGGCGGCCTGGGCCTGGCGCAGCGCCGCTTGGACCTTGAGCAGGTTGGCGGCGGCGGACTGGATATCTTCAGGACGGGCGCCAGCAACCAGTTGGTTCAGCCGTGCCTGGCCTGTTTGCACCCCGGCTTCGGCCTGGGCGATGGCCTCAGCGGTGGGACCGGCTTTGACCTGGGCCAATTGAGCCTGAGCACTGGCCAGGGCTGCCTTGGCCTGCCTCACGCCTGCCTCAGCCTGTGCTACGCCTGACTTGGCTTGGGCTACGGCCATCTGTTGGTCGGTGCTGTCGAGGCGGGCCAACTCTTGCTCCGCCTGTACCACATCTCCCTCAGACACCAGAACTTCAGCTACTTGTCCTCCAGCCTGGAAGGCCAGGTCGACCTCTCGATCTGGGACCACAAACCCCTCGGCCGAGACCACCTCCGATAGCGCCGACTGAGCGCTCTGGTCAATCTCCAACGTTGGCGTTGGCTCGACTGGAGCCAGGAATTGCTGGTAGCCGAAGAACCCGGCCACGGCCAGGATGGCGATGACGCCAACAATCGCAATGATTCGTTTCATTGTTATCCTCCATTGATCAAGGAATCATCAAAGCAAAGCGTTACTGATATGCCAAACTCTCACGCACACTGATGCCGGTGGCTCTCCGGGCCGGGAAGTAACTGGCGACAATGGACAAAAGGGTGATGATGGCCAGCCAATACAGAGCCCCAGCCGGCGTATATTTGTACACAATCTCACCTCCCAATGCCGCACCTAACGCTTGGGTCATCACCTGGCCGGCCGGGAGGCTAAGGGGCAGCGCGATCAGCCAACTTAACCAACCCAAAATCAGGCCTTCCCCAACGAATATACCCGAAACTGCTCCGGACGAGGCGCCGATAGCTCGCATCACCCCAATTTCGCGGCGTCGTTCCAGGATGTTGAGGGAGAGCACGCCGCTGAGGGCAATGCTGCCCACCAGGCCGATTAGAATGGCCATAACGACCAGGAGTGTGATGATTATCGCGAACTGGCCTAGAACGTTTGCAGCCAGCCCCGAGGCGGTATCTCCTCCCTGGCTTCCAAAGACGTTGGTGGGACTCAATTTGAGCTGGCGATCCTCATAAAACTGGCGCAGGCTTTTGGCAATGGCCGCTTCACTCTCGGGATCGTCTCGCACCGTCTGGATCCAAATGGTGCGGGCTTTTTTTAAGCTGCGGGTCTCATACAGCATCACATCTAGGGTACGACCTTTGTCCTTCCAAAAATCAAACCAGATTTTGCTCCAGATTACGCCCATCGTCAATCTTTGGTGTTGGTCAAGAGTAAGCCAGGCTATCCCGTACGCTGATCTGTGTCGCGTTGCGCGCGGGCAGGATAGAAGCCAGTGTGGAGATCACTACGATAACCACCAGCCAAGTTAGTACCGCCTCCCAATTGTACTGGTAGTCCAGATTGGCTTGAAACAGCACCTGTCCCAGGCCGTTGGACAGGGGTCGGCCTATGACAAATGAGAGAGGCACGGCTATTGCCCAGCTAATCAACCCTTGCAGGATGCCTTCCATCACAAACATCCCCATAATTGTGCCGGATCGAGCGCCAACGGCTCGCATGACGCCTATTTCTCTGACGCGCTCGACCACACTGATAGAGAGCGATCCCATCAATCCAATGCCACCGACCACGGCCACAATAACTGCCAGCGCCAGCAACATCGTCGTCGTGATGCTGAACGTGCTTTCAGTGGTCTCCTTGGTTTCGGGGACAGTCGTGCTCAAGCTAACCTTCATGTTTTGTGCTTTGTACATGTCTTTTAGTCGTTCGGTGATAGTATTTGTATAATCTGCATCATGAAAGCGCGTGCGTACAAACATCTGCCCGCCCTTGTTATATTTTTTGGTCGCCTGGAAAACGGCTTCCTGAGGAGCGTAGATCGTATCGCTGGAAAAGCCGCCGCCAAAGATGATCTGGTAAAGGCCGACCACCTGCCAGTTGTCCTTGCCCAGTTCGCCTAAGTCGACGGTCACCCTATCGCCCAGTTTAATGTGGTTATCGTCCGCCGTCTCTTTGTTCATGATGATGACCTGATCGTCGCCCGGCTGCAACCAGCGGCCGGCGACCATCAAGGGCCGATATATGTCGCTGCCGAGAGGAAGCCCGTTAATTTCCGCACCCAGCCCGGCTTCTTTCACTCGCTGTCCCTCCCGCAAAATAGAAGCGGGTTGGATAAACCAAATCTCGGCCTTCTCGACCCCATCCAGCGACTGAGCTATGGCTACCGCCCGGTCAATACGCTGATTCTCATCAAAGTAAATAACCGTGTCGTAGCCACGTCGCTTGAAATCATTGTTCACAGTCAATTGAATCGAGGCCGATAAACTCATGACCGCCAAAAACATGGTGCCGGCTGTGACCAGCACCAATTGGGTAAGAGTCAAACGTCCCTTACGACGGAACATATTCCCCAAAGCGGTGGCATAAGGTGAGGAAAGAAAACGCTGCCCGATGTGCTCCACAACGCGGTCGAGCCGGCTGGAGCCAAAATCTCCACCCAGGCCATAGCTGGCAATGGCTTCTCGTACCGTGATGGTAGCGCCGGCCAACACCGGCCACAAAGCTGCCAGCAACGGGACAGCAATGGCGGCCAGCCCTTGAAAGATAAGTGCCTGGTTTGAAACTCGGAACACCTCGTAATCAATGTTGAACAGATTGAGAAACCATTGACTCAAGCCAAAAGCGAGAAAAGCTCCTAGCGGCAGCGAGATGAATAGGGCCAGCAAACCGTAAACCAACACGCCTGCTAAATAAATCTTGACGATGGTGCCGGTCGTGCCGCCCACGGCTTTGATGATGCCAATTTGATTGGTTTGTTGCGTGATGAGCGCCGTCAGGGTGTTGAGGACCAAAACCACGCTCATGAATAGAGATACCACAGCCAGCAATTGCAAGACGAGCGTAATGCCTTCGACAAAGAAGCGCCCCCAGTGTTTGTTGGGGTCCTGATAGACAGTCGCCGCAACACCAATGTCCTGTTTGGCCAGGCGATCTTTTATACGCGTGGCAACCTCTTTGGCAAAATCAGGGTCGTAGGGTTTGACGCGAATCAGGAGCTGCCCGAATTGTCCATCGGGAATGTTAAAGCGTTCCAATCCTTGGGCATCCACAAAGAAAACAGCCTGACCGCCGAACTGGGGCGGGGGCACAAAAGGATGGCGGATTTTACCGGTGATAGGCAGGGCGCGTTCCCTTTTACCCAGCTCAAAAATGACTTTATCACCGATGCCGATATTAAAATATTGGCTGGAGAGGCGTTCAATCCCAATGTTGTCTTTTTGCGGCCAGTGCCCCTCTTTCAATTGCACCACATCGTAGGTTTGATGCTCGTAGTCATCCCGCATGACCACTATGCCTGTTTTCCAATCGTCTTCCGGGTGGATTTTGTAGCGTACCGTGACCTGGTTCACAGGCTCAACATCTTCCACGCCCTCAATCCGCTTGAGGCTGATGGCCGTATCCCGGTCAATGCGAGTATTCAGCCACATATTAATGTGCGAGGGAAAGACCGCCTGGTGGGCCTGATCCATGCCGGAAAGCAATTGATCCGCCATGCCAAACATCGCTCCAACTGCAAAAACACCGACGGCAATGCTCAGCACGGCCAGGATGGTGCGGGCCTTGTTATCCCATAGATCAGACCAGACTTTGTCCCAGATAGTGCTCATTTGTAGACCTGCCAACACATCCATATAGGGTTTCTAATACCCGGTCCAGTTAGCCCCGCCCACGTATTCATCCCGGGTGATCTTGCCATCGATGATTTCTACCACGCGTGGCACACGCCGGGCCAATTCCTTGTCGTGGGTGACCATCAGCATCGTCTTGCCCTGGTTAACTAAATCGGTGAAAAGGTCAAAAACGTCGCCGGCAGTGCGGGTATCGAGGTTGCCGGTCGGCTCATCAGCTACCAACAGAGGAGGATCGTTGGCCAGGGCGCGCGCGATGGCGGCCCGTTGCTGCTGTCCGCCTGAGACCATGCTGGGGAGTTTATCCGCTTGATCGGCCAGGCCAACTATCTCCAGCAGGTGCATGGCTCGCTCTCGCCTTTCTTTAGGAGTGTATTTGCCGGCAAAATCCATAGGCAAAATGACATTTTTCTGCAGGCTGAGGGCAGGCAGCATCTGGAAAAATTGGAAAATGATGCCCACGTGCTCTCCACGCCAGGCGGCCAATTCGTTCTCGCTCATTTTATGGACTGCGCGCCCGGTGACCATAACCTGGCCGTCGGTGGGACGATCAATGCCAGTGATCATATTCAGCAGAGTTGATTTACCGTTGCCCGATGGCCCGACGATGGACAAAAATTCACCGGTTTTTACCTCAAAGGAGATTCCTTTAAGGATCGTGACCTCACCGTCGCCCACGGGAAAACTTTTCACGACGTCTTTTACCTGGACAATATGGTTATTTCCGTTTGTTGCGCTCATAAGTCGTATCCATCCATCCGGCATATATGCCAGGCCGAGCCGGTCTAGGCCGACCAGATCAGGGTTACCTTAGGCCGATAGTTGTCTACATCATACCACTCATCTAGATCGACGGTTTTTGCACCCTGGGTCACGATGTTCAGGTCGACGTCAGTCCAGGTGTAGTTTTGTTGAAAAGCCGTCATCCGGCCGAATTTTCCTTCCTTTACCAGGCGAGCCGCCCGCATGGCAAAGTTCGTCGCCCCCAGCAAATCCTGTCCATCAGGTGAACCAGTCCGAAGCAGATAGGTCAGCGGTTGAAGGAATACCTCTTCGCCCGTCAGGTATTGCAACAGCTCAGCCGCCACCATGCCACTGCCGGCCATACTGGTGCCAGTTTCGGTTATCTCGTCCAGGCTAAATTCCTCTTGCAACGCCTCTGCTTGCTCGGCTGTCATCAATTGCAACACCGCCGATTTGCTGCGCAGAGACAAATGCGGCGTGTACTCCGCGATTTTGTCTTCCACGATACGAGAGCCGCCACTCACGACCACGATTGCATAATTATTGGGGTTTTGTTTTTTGTCTAGCAGCGTCAGGTGGGCCAATTTCGCCGGATCGTAAGGCACTTCTGGGATAATCGTACGATCCGCCCCGGCCAGAAAAGCCGCCAACAGCGAGCTGAAACCGGAACTGACTTCAAAGGTTTCAACCACAACAATCTGTTCTCGCGAGCCGGCCAGGGCGCGCAGTTCGTGGATGAAGGCAACTCCTCGGGCCAGGCCAGTGCTGAAGCCGAGAGTATAGTCGGTGCCGTAGATGTTGTTGTGGATCGTTTTAGGTATGGCGATGATGGGCAGGCCTTGCTGGCTGAGATGAGCTGCATAATAGAGCATATCGTCGTCGCCGATGACAATTAAGGCCCTAAATCCGAGTCGTTGTACCGCATCTTTGATGTGGTCGGTCAAGTCTTGAGTTTCTGCCTCGGGCTTCCCCATGAACTGAGGCACTCGTTTGCGAGGCATTTGCAGCGGGTTGGTGCGAGAGGAATGCAGAAAAGAGCCCGGAGTGCGGTCAATGGGGCGCACCATGTTTTTGGTCAGTTCTATGAAGTGCTCGCCATAGGTGCTGCGGTTGTGATAGTTGTAATGGATCAGCCCTTCCCATCCTTTGCGCACCCCGATCGGTTCAAAACCCAAATCAATGACCCGATAGACCAAAGTTTTGATGCACATATTCAGGCCGGGTACATCGCCCCCACCCGTTAAAATGGCTACTCTTTTGCTCATGGCGACACTCCATTGTCCAGGATGTTTGGCTCCAAGAAAGTGACGATTCGTCTCAATTGCTGCGTTTAGTATTACACAAGACTCCTCCCCAGACATCAGCCATCTGGGGAGATTTGAGTCTAGCCGGGTGGCGAGTCTTTTTCCTGGTCAGGTGACCAGGTGTGTTGCAGCAGCCGGCAGCCCCCGGTTTATTCGTGCTGAATCGCCTCCACAATACGCATACCGCCTGCCCGCCAGACGGGGTACAGGGCAGCCAGTTGGGAGACGATCACTGCGGTGATGGCGGCGCTGACGAAAGCGGTGGCCGGGAAGATGTAATCGAATTGCCAGCCGCTGCCGCTGCTCATGCCTGCCACCATGCCTTCGGAGGTGAGCCAGCCAATGACCAGGCCAAATGCACCCCCGATGACACCCATCGCTGCCGCTTCGGCCAGCACCATGCGCCCGACCTGTCCTCGCGTCATTCCAATGGAGCGCAGCATGCCGATTTCCCGCACCCGTTCCAGGATGTTCATGGTCATGGTGTTGACGACTCCCAGCCCAGCCACCAGTACCGCGATGTAGACCACTATACTGAATATTCCCATCAGGCTACGGGTATCCTGACTGAGAGTATCGCGGAACTCGGTCGCTGAGTCGATCTCGAAATCGCCGTAGCGCGCCAGGTGTGCTTCAATAGCTGGTTGCACTATCTCCGCGTCGGCTCCCGCTGCAAGTTTAACCAGGAATAGCGATGACCGGTCGATACCCAGATAGCGTTCCATGTCACTCCAAATCCCGATGACGCTGTTGCCTCCCCACAGGAAACTGTTGGTGACGCCGGCCACTTCAAAATCACGTTCGCCTCGGTGAGTGCGTAGCCGAACTGAGTCGCCGCCGTGAATGTCGTATTTGTCACTGAGTATGCTGGAAATGAGCACAGCATTACCTTGCGCCAGATGGGCTAACATCTCGTCTTCACGCTCGGCGTCTTGCACAAATTGAAAGCCGGCCACCTGGCGGTAGGTAGGCAAGTCCACGGCCTGAAAGCCGAGAGAATTATCTTCGGGAGAGAAGCCTTCACCATTGGTGAACCCGACCATCTGTACCGGGAAGATATTAACAGGGGTTGCCAGTTCGACCCCTGGCACGGTCATTAACTGGTTGGCGAATTCGATGCGTTGTCCCCGCTCGCTGCTCACGGTCAAATCGCCGCCGATGGCGGTGTCGATCCAGTTGTTGAGAGCATCCTCAAAAGCGACCTGGATAGAACCGATGGCGATGGTCATCGTCGCTCCGACCATCAGCACGCCGACAGTCAGACTGGTTCGCCCCCGGGCCCGGTTCAGATTACGGCTGCCCAGCCCTCCCGCCGGGCCGTACAGGAGCGACAAAATGCGCCGGGCCAGCTTCTCCAGTAGTTGGATCGTCACGGGCACCACTAAGGTGCCACCGGTGAACATCAATAGAAAGGCTGAAGCGTCGGGTAGATAGTCCCAGACCGGGGTCAGGTTAGCCAGTCCTTGTGTGATCAACACCAGGCCGATGACCCAACCTCCCTCGGCAAAGAAGTCAAAATAACGATTTTTGCTCCAGCGGGTGATGTGATCTATCATACCAGCCCAGCGGCCACCAATCAGCCGCAACACGGTAGTCCAAAAACGAGGTGCCATCGTAAAAAGGCCAATCAGTGCCAGGATAGCCGACAATCCCCTGTGAAAGTCGTCCAGGTAACCTTTTTCTAACCATGGGGCCAACCACAAAATAGGCGCTGATAGAGCATTGACGATGACGTCGCTGAGCGAGAATGCCATCAGGGCCAGGCCGATTTTCCAGCCGTGGCGGGCGAGAAAGCCCTGGCGACCTCCAGCGCGGGTCCGCATCGCCTCCACCGGCGAAATGCGCCCTGCCTGCCAGGCGGGTATGAATGCCGCAAGAAACGTGACGATGGTGCCCACCAGCACTGCCTGGAGCATTGAAGCCGGTGGCACAGTAAAGCGCTCCAGCGGGATACCACCGAATCCTCGAGCGAACATTTGCACCAGGGGGATGGCCAGAAAGACCCCCATCCCCAATCCTGTCGCTGAGCCGAAGAAGCCCATCAGGACCGCCTCAACCAGGATCAGCCGTAGAACCTGGCGGCGGGTGGCGCCAATGGCACGCAGCATGCCGATTTCGGCCGTTCGCTCGGTGATGGTCATACTGAAGGTATTGTAGATGAGCATCGCTCCTACAAACAAGGCAATGGTGCTAAAAGCACCCAGGCCAGTCCGCAGCCCGGCCATACTGTCCACGATGGCCTGGCCGATGGCCGCCGGGTAGGCAACGGTGTAATCGTCCCCCATGTAGGTCGCCAGCGCGTCCTTGAAGTGGTCCAGCGTATCCCCATCGGCGGCGATTTCAGACGATACCACCACGTCTATTTGGCTTAAACGTCCCCGCTCGTCGAATAGATTCTGGGTCATGTCCAGGCGTAAGAAGCCGATAGCTCCGTTGTTGGAGCGAGCGGCTCCCTTACTCTCCAACAGCCCGACGACCTCAAACGTCTCAACGCGTCCCTCACCCAGGTCAATCTCCAGGTCATCCCCCAGGGGGACATCGTTGTCTTCGGCAAAAGTCTTTGCCAGTACGATGGTGTACGTGCGGTCGGAGGTATGGATCATACGACCTTCGGCCAACTGGTAGCTACGTACCTGCGGATCGGCATCCGGGTCTATGCCTACCAGGGCGATGCGTTTGTCCTTGTCGGGCAGGCGAACGTCTCCCTCTTGCCATAGACTGCCCACTGCCAGGGTCACGCCAGGAAAATCGGCTGCCTGGCGCAAGGCACGCTCGCGGAAAGTCTGGCCCTGATTACTGCTGGAGATGGTCAGATCGGCATCACCGGCCGTCTGGGAGAAAAAGTCGTTCAGCGAATTCTCAACAGTGGCGTTGGTGATGCCGAAAGCCAGGACCGTGGCTACCCCCAATACAATCCCGAAGCCGGTAACTAGGGTCCGAAGCTTGCGGCTCCATAGATTTCGCAACGCTAGAGCACTGAACCTGTGCATAATCTACGCATTATATAGGAAGATAACAAATACAACAATATAGCATACTGGGCTTTGGCAAATTAATGGGCAAGTTCAAAGGGGTAAACTCTCAATTCTCCCACGTCCTTGATAGTATACGTAGTCGGTGTGAGTTAAGTTTCAAATGGATCAAGGGCACTATCTGCTTGATGCCGGATTGACAGGGTAAGGGCTTTGAGTTACACTTGAAGTGGCCCTTAAGGTGTGAGACGGTCTCGGGTGCTATAGCGGGAAGGAGCCGGCGATGTCCCTTACCGGTCAACAATTTATTATCGGCCTGGTCATCCTGATGAGCGTGTGGTATGTGGGCGGCACCTGGTATAACCGCAGGCGAGGCATTCGTACACTGACTTGGCTTCGCGATGGGCTGCGGTCACTCGGCGGCCAACTAGATATGGCTTGGATCGGTTCGGCTGCTTCGGGCGCCAGGGTCGGAATCAGCAAGGCGCAGCCTCCGTTTCGGCAATTGAACGGGGTCTTCCTGTTGGAGTCGCGGGAACTGCTCCCGTTGTGGTTGCTGAACCGGCTGCGTGGCAAGCGAGACGAACTCATTATCAAAGCCCAGCTTCGCTCGACCCGGGGCGGTGAGATCGAGGTGGTACCGGCCGGAAGCCGCCTGGAGCGATCGCTACGCCGAGACAGCCAATCCGCCTGGGAGTGGCAAGAAGGTCCCCACGGTCTGCGCATTGCATATCGCGGCTCCCAGGGAAAGGCATTGAGCACTGTTGCCGTCCCCTTTTTGCAGGATTATGGTCTCTATCTGCATCGCTTCTCCTGGCGACGGGACAGGCCGCACCTTCTGCTGCATGCCCGCCTCACTGGTCTAACCGAGCGTTCGTCCACTGACTTTTTCAACGATCTGCGGGTCGTTTTCACTCGCTCCGAAGAAGGGCGAAGGACTGACGACGAATGACGGACGACTGCCAACAACATTTCTCTTTCGTCTGGGTCAGCGGTCAGTGACAGCGCCAATGGGGCATTGCTGCTAATATTTCTTCAAAGCCTTCCTGGGGACAACGTCCGCTTAATTCCACTGCCAGATGCCGGTCGCTGGAAGGGCAGTCGAACTCAACGCGCAGAATGGTGATGTTACGCCAATGGAAGAAACCTGATCGCCCTGCTCGCCAACCCACGGTAGCCGGGTGATCGTGGACCATTGCCTCCTCACTGGGCAACTTTTCCGTTCTCCCTCGCTTCTTGGGCAGGAATCTGGCCTGTAAGTCCAGCTCCATAGCCCAACGTCGTTCCCCGTCAAAAATGACATACCAGGCGCGTCCGGAGGCGACCCACTTTTTGTTATTCCGTTCGTGACCGGCGATAATCTCTGGCCGGCCTACGCCAGGGGCTAAGTCCCATTGGGGCGGAAGATAGAGGGAGATGAAGAGCATACTCAAAAAAACAGCAATTCCAGATTTGGAATTGCCGATCAAAAAAGCGTCAGGTCTACGGCTTGTGATAGTCACTTCTCGATCGCGCTCGGTGGCTCTGCCTCCGCCTTGCCTCTTCCATGTCGACGCTGCTCCAGTGCCCGCGCGGCTGCCATGCTGTATATGGAGTTCGGAAATACCGAGATGGCCTCGTTAAACTGGCGCACAGCATCCGCCTCTTTGCCTTGTCGCTGCAAGGCCAGCCCCAGGTTGTAGCGACATGCTGCCTCATACTTGAGACCCAACCCCCCGTCCTCGGCCTCTTCCAGCACCGACTCCAGCAGAGCCTGCGCGCTCTCGGGATTCTGGCGGCGGAGCTGAACGATTCCCATATTGACCAGCACAATCAATCGGCTGCTCTGGTCGGGGAATAGGCGCAAGGCCAGTTGCAACAGCGAGATGGCATCCCGCTGTCGACCTCGTCCCGACAGCAGATTGGCCAGGTCTACCAGCAGCCGCGCCCGCATCGAAAGCAGGTAAATGAAAACCAGGAACAGAATCGGGTTGACAGCGATGCCGGTCAGCAAAGAGACAGCCGCGATTAACGCAGTGGCGCCTAGTACTTCGAAGGCAAATTGATTCGACAGTCCCTCGCGCCGCAGCAGAGACATGCCCCCAAAAATGAGGATGTAAAACAGGCCTATGGTAACGATCAATAGTGGGGGAGTCATATGCTATCCTCATAGAGCTAATGAAGACGCCCTGACTTGTTTCAAGTCAAGGGCGTCTTTATAACATATCTGCTTACTGTTCATCAAGCGAATAGCCGCTCAGAAGTTCGCTGCAGCATCTCTGTTCCGCGAACCTCCGTCTCAAAGAGTGGAACGAGGGCTCGCACGTCGTCGAAAGTCTTGCGGATTTGCTCCATATATTGAGCCTGCATGCTCACCCGGTTCTTCACAAATTCGGGGGCATCATCGGCCACGCTCTCCTGATCAATTAGCATATTCACCACCACGCCACCTACCGGGATGCCAAACTCATTGAACCAGTTGATGAAACGGGTGATGACCGCAATAGGCAGTGCTTCGGGCAGGGTGATGAAGAAGAAAGCGGTCAACTCCGGGTTGGTGAGAAGCTCTTTGGCGTTCTGCATACGCTCCCGGAAGTTAAGCAAGTAGTCCATAAGGGGGTCTTTTTCTTCCTTCTTTCGGCTGTAGGAGAGTAACTCGCGCAGCGACTTTGCCTCTTCACGGCTCTTGACCATCTTGTTGACCCACAACGAGTAGACCGACGACATACCCAACAAGCGGCGCGCGTTGGCCGTGGGGGCTGTGTCGAAGACGTACACCTCGTATTTGTCTTCGAACATCAGGTCTATCATGTTCTCAAACATGGCGGATTCTTCAAAGGCGGGGTTCATCGTCGCTGACTCGACGAATTCGTCGGCCTTAGTTTTGATATCGGCAAACTTGAGGAACCAACTAATCTTTTCGCGAATTTCCTGCTTCGAGCGCTCAATGGTATCGCGTGTGTCAATCTCGTAGGCCATCAAGTTGGCCACGCCCGTCACGGGAGTGGGCTTGCCGAACACATTCTGATCGAGCAGGCTGGTGAGGCTATGAACCGGGTTGGTGGAGGCCAGCAGTGTTCGCCTGCCTTGTTGGGCAAACCACATCGCCGTGGCACCAGCCAGCACCGTCTTCCCGACCCCCCCTTTCCCACCGAAGAACGTGTATTTGAGACGGGGGTGTTCGGCCAGAAATTGCTGGGTTGACTTCTCAATCATAACAATGCTCCTGATAATACCCGTACATAAAATTTCCGAAAAAATTGGGCGACACGTTGCTCTCACGGCTCGGAAATTTTCCCCGGAGGGGAGGTACACCCATGTGCGTTGGGTATAACTCTTCGACGACTATGCTGAAGCGACCTCGGGTATCGAGCCGAACATCGCCTCGGCCACCTTTTCGATCATCGGCAACCCGGTGATGTCGCGCTCGAACTCGGGGATGCGAGACAACACCTGGTCGCCAAAGAGCTCGTCAATTCGCTTCAGATATCTCCCTTGCATTTCCAGCCGGTGGCGCAGATAATCGGGAATGTTCTGCTGGCCCAGTTCGGTCGGGACAACACGATTTACTACATAGCCGCTGAGGGGCACCTGGTATTTGGCAAAGAGACCGGCCGCCTTTTGAGTGTCGAGTAGGGCCATCTCTTCGGGGATGATGACGAAGAAGAAGGCTGTCTTTTCTTTATCGGTCA
>JAHELX010000699.1 GCA_024643945.1 Anaerolineales bacterium | reverse complement strand
GTGGTCTTCCTCAAGGGGGCCGGCGCCAATCAGGTGTTTGTGTGCGTTACCCATCCCATCTTCTCCGACCCAGCCGTGGAGCGGCTGTCTAGCATTGCCGTCGAAGAGATTGTCGTCACCGACACCGTCCCTCTGCCATCCCGCAAGCGGTTACCTAACATTACCGTCCTCTCTATAGCTCCGCTGCTGGCAGAGGTCATCCGCCGCATCCACCTGGGCATCTCGGTGGGGGCACTGTTCAATGAATAACGACACGATTCGAAATGGAGCACCCAGGCGTGAGGCCTCTCTAACGAGAGGTCTCGTCGTTTTTTGGTTAGATGCATATACAAAAATCTAATTGATCTGACGTTTATTTATTTAGAAGGGTAGATTCTTTATCAAACTAACTTGCACCGTGCGGAAGATTTTGTAGGTGTAGTCCAAAAGTCGGAGGAGGAGTTCATCGTGGCACGTGCGACCCTATTTATGGTCACAGCCTCTGTGGCGATTGCCGTTTATCTGGGACTGGCTATCCATGTCGTTACCCGCAATCCGCGCCGTCTCATTAGTTGGGTTTTCGGTGCGTTTTGCTTAACGCTGGGGAGCTTCTACCTGAGTAGTCTCTTTCTATTTTCGGGACCAGTGCTTCCTCCTCCCGTAACGCCTTTCTCTCTGCGTTGGAAATGGGCAGCAATCAGTTTCAGCCCCGCCTTTTACCTGCACCTGGTGTCTTTCTATTTCCCCCCGGCCTGGCGACGAACTCGGCCTTGGGTACTTCTCCCTGCGTATTTACTCAGCGCCGGTTTCGCGCTGACCGCCCTGACCACTAATTTGTTGGTGGCGGGTCCCCTGTATCGCCCCCCACCGCTCATCATCGGGCCGTTGCCGGGGCCCCTGATGTATGTCTATGCTGGATTCTGTGCACTGGAGGTGATAGGCGCCACCGTCGGCCTCATAGCTGGCTACCGGGTGACCCTTTCACCCTCCCTCCGCCACCAGATTCTCTATCTTCTCATTCCCACTGGCCTGATCATCTTGAGTGGTGTGATCGATTGGATGATCGTCCTCACCCAAGATGCCAACCGGATTCCTCACGAGTTGAGCGATGGTTTGCTAATCCTCGCCGCTTTCTTCTACGCGAGCGCCGTGCTGCGCTATGGGTCATTCGTGGGTCGTCCTATGGCCCGGCGTGACCTCTTCTATTCAGCGCTGGCGGCTGCTGCCGGACTGGTTGCCCTCTACCTGGCCCACACTTTGGATCACTGGCTGGCAGCTTACACGCCTTTTCCCTACCCCATGGCCACCGGCATTCTGGTGATGGCCATCGCGATCGCCTTCCCAGTCGTCAGGCCTTGGGCCATGACCCGGCTGGATAAATGGCTTTTTCGGGCCGAGCGCCAGCAGCGGATTATGACCTATCATCTCGTCGAAGCGTTGGCCGAGACGCCAGACATCGAGGAATTGCAGGCTGAGTTGCTGGGGGCGCTCTGTGCGGCCTTGCGCGTACGGGGCGGATACGTGGCTCTTTCCGATGGGGATTCCCCGCCGGGAACGTGGACGGTGCACACCGTCCAGGGGAAAGTGTCAGTGCAGCCTGGGGACCCGGTGCGCCAACCGCCGCTGCGGGGGATGGAGCCCCAGTTGGTGGCGGCCTCGTTGCCCCACCAGCAAACAGAGCCGGGCTGGCGGGATGTGGCCCTGTTCTGCCCCCTGACGGCTAACCCGGCTTCTGGCGGGGTGCTGGCGCTGGGGGAGAAGCGGGATGGGAGGGCGTTCACCCCCGACGAGTTGATCCTTTGTGCTGAACTGGCAGAGCGCCTGTATGCCACCGGGCACATGACCCGCCTGCGCGAGCAACGCAACGGTTACTTGGAGGCGGCTCGCCTCCACGACCAGGCGCTGCGGCGACTGGAGGAGAAAGTGGTGGCTTCGGTACACCAGGTATTGACTGCCAGGGAGCGCCAGCCTTTATCTCCCGCCGAGGCGCCCCTGGATATCCGGCTTCTGGGACCGCTGCAGGTGATTCGAGAGGGAGAGCTGGTGCCGGAAGCGGCGTGGGGCACCGAGAAAGCCAAAGGCATGTTGGCTTACCTGCTCTGGAAAGGCCCTGCCGGGGCCACGCGCGAGGAAATCTCAACGGTGCTGTGGCCGGATCGCCTGCCTGAGGAAACGGCCAACGTCTTTCACGTCACCCTGCACCGCCTGCGGCGTGCCCTGGAGCCGGGACTGCGCCGAGGTAATGGGGTGCGTTACATCCGGCACGAACTGGGGCGATACTATTTCGACGTCGATGCGCCCCACTGGCTGGACGTCCGCGCCTTCCGGGCGTTTGTGGCAATCGGGAAACCGGCGGCGCTGCGAGAGGCAGTGGCTCTGTACCGGGGGCCCTACATGGAAGACATGGGCTGGGCATTACCTACCGAAGTCGAGGCGGATCAGCGGGCATTGGAGGGGTTATACGTGGACGTGCTGCGCCGGCTGGCTGCCTGGGTAGAGGAGGCCGAAGCGGGGACTTACCTTGAGAAGTTACTGGCCGTCGAGCCCGCCGACGAGACAGCGCAGCGCACCCTGGTGGCCGGCTACCTGGCCCGGGGCCGCCGCGACTTGGCGCGGCGGCAGGTCGCCCGCTGGCGAGAGACCCTGGCCGAGGTGGGCCTGGAACCGTCACCCGAGGCCAGGGCACTGTGGGACATCGTGGAAAACGGGGATTTACGTAGACATAGCTATTAGAATTTCATTAGAATTTTGAAAAGATGGCTGTCAAGTCCCAAAAAGGGCCGCCAGTTAAGTTTCTTGTAAGTGGCGTGTGGTACAATGGAATGACAATAGCCATCAGGCAGCGGGGAGGGTTGGGATTTCTGCCAGCGAGTGGTTGTCGTGTCTCTTCTTCATTGCTCCCACTGCACCTACTGTTTAGCAGCCGATCATCTATGCAGCGGCCAGATTGAGATGCAGATGTGGAGCAACCTCATCCTTGAGCCTGTTTTTGAGCCACCTTTAGAGCCTGCTGCATGCTACAATTTATACTAGGCGCAGAATACCTGCCGAACGAGTGCAGCTATCTTGAAATACTTGACATAGCGTGGCAGCCTTGTTAGCAGGAGGTTATAGTACTTCGGTACTATGTACACTTCCCGTAAAGAAGCTGGGCTTTTGCCAACACACCGAACCCCTGTCTCGGCATGAGAGCGTTTGCATGAGAGGGTTGCCACAGCCCGGGGGCGATTGCTCTATTTTGTACATTCAGACGGCCTCAGTGCGTAACTAATGGTTTAGAATTGTGTTAATCTAAGTAAGGGTGAATAAAAACCCAGATTCGTCATACCTGAGAGCTGGTTGAGATAGTTGGAGTGGAGCCGAAGAGACTTTGATTTTGGCCCAGATCGATGTGCAAAATTGCGACGACTTTACGTTTATTTATATAGGGGACATGGCAGGAAAAAAGCCTTCGAATGAGAAACCTGTTCCAACCAATGCTCGACATCGCGCGTCAGTTTTGTTAGAGCAGGGCTCAAGCGCGATATCACTGCACTCAGTCCCCTGAGACAATAACAGTTCCTTACCAACCCGACCTCATTTCCGGGCGCAGGAGCGCGCCTGGGT
>JAHELX010000698.1 GCA_024643945.1 Anaerolineales bacterium | reverse complement strand
GTTCCTTACCCAACTGCTGAATGTAAGATACCATCGCATCATCGTGGTTGGCCGGAGCTTGCTGATCACCGTCTGACTTCTCGGCTCCACGAATTTTTATGTCAGCCCCGATGAATTCTCCATTCTGGTTGTGGGCCGCTATCGCAGAAAGCCGCACGTCAATCTTTTGTTCGTGCGCATCGAGTAGGTATAAGTTCCAATCATTCACATGGCCTACACTTCCGACCTCACGAATTAAATCAGCGGCTTGTTCCATCGGATAGACAAGCACATGCAGCGGCTGGCCCATGACATAACTCGGATGTGAGTAGCCAAGCATCTGGGTCAGCAAATCGTCTGCAAAGACGATACGGCCTCGCGCATCGGTGAACAGGAATGCTGTCAGATTCTCAACAGATAGTGCCATAAGGGTATTAATACTGCGTGATCAACCCGCGCCAAGCCGGGAAGACGCGAGAGGATTGTTTATGAGGTTTTATATCCGGCCAGATTCAGTATATGGGATTTTCGATTAAGAGGCAACCACAATAGTATTCTTATGGGGAGTATAAAACCTGGTCTGCTACGATTTCTTCTCGAAGCGGTTGCGCAGGTAGACAGCGAGACCGTTCATGGCGAGCAGAATCACCAGCAGCACGAGAATCGCGGCCCCGGCGAGGTGCACACGGTATTCGTCCTGTGGCAGCGTGATCCAGTTGTAGATCTGGATGGGCATGACGGTGAAGATATCCCATACATTTTCCGGGAGGAACGGCACGTAGGTGAACGCGCCCAGGATGATCAGCGGGGCCGCTTCGCCCATCGCGCGGGAGAGGGCAAGGATCATGCCGGTGAAGATACCAGGCATGGCGACAGGAAGCACCTGCTGGCGGACGGTCTGCCATCGGGTCGCGCCCAGCCCATAGGCCGCTTCCCGGATCGAGTTTGGTACAGCGCGCACTGCCTCCCGCGCAGCGATGATCACCACGGGCAGAATCAGCAGGGTCATGGTCAATGCGCCTGCCAGAAGGCTCTTGCCGAAGGGAAGCTCAAACGGCAAGCCGAGGATGTCAAAGGTCAGCCCCCCGCGCGAACCCACCGCCCAGCCCAGCCGATCTACGATGCTGAAGGGGATGTAGGAAGGATTGCCAAGGATATACACTGTGCGGCCTGTGAGCAGGCGCATCAGCCAACCATCGGATTGCAGCACCCCGTAGAACCGGGCAAACGCTGCCAGCCCCAGCATCCCATACACAATGGAGGGCACGCCCGCGAGGTTGGCAATGTTGATCTGAATCAGGTTGGTGAACCAATTGCGCGGCGCGTATTCTTCCAGATACACGGCGGCCCCAACCCCCAGGGGAAAGCTGAACAACGCTGTCAGCAGCAGCACAATCACACTACCCACAATCGCCGACTTCATCCCAGCCATTTCGGGATGACGCGAGTGAAAGTTGGTGAACAGGTTGGGCGTGATCCAGTTCAACCCTTCGGTAGCGAGGCTGACGATGAGCGCGAACAGCATGACGATTCCCGCCAGCGTCGCCAGCAGCAGCAGAACATGGAAAATATCCCCGGCGCGCTTGCGTCGGCGGGCGCTGCGGTCAGCGTGCAGGTCTGGAGCAGCAGTGGTCATCATTCGTACTCCTCGCGGAAGGCCCGCGAAATCACGTTGCTCAGAATATTCATGAGAAAGGTCATGAGGAACAGGGCAGCCCCCACCGCAAAGATCGACTGGCTGTTCAGCGATCCAGCAGGTGCATCGCCAAAACTAACCTGCACGATGAAACCTGTCATAGTCTGCACGCTGGAAAGTGGGTTGAGCGTCATGCGGGGGGTCGATCCGGCGGCGATAGCGACGATCATGGTCTCGCCAATGGCACGGGAGAGCGCCAGAATGAACCCGGCGAGAATTCCACTCAGGGCAGCGGGGACGACGACGCGCGTGGCTACCTCAAACTTGGTTGCACCCAGACCATACGCGGCTTCTCGCAGCGAACGTGGAACCGCGCGCATGGCATCCTCACTGATCGACGCGACCAGCGGCAGGATCATGACCGCCATCACCAGCGAGGCGCTGCCCGCGTTGAAGAAATCGACCTTGATCTCCGTTCCCAACGTTCCGTTGATCCCGACGGCGAGGTTGCGCAGCAGCGGGGTGATCGCGCTGATGGCGAAGTATCCATAGACCACGCTGGGGATTCCCGCCAGAACTTCGAGCATCGGTTTCAGGATGCTGCGCACCCGGTCGAGCGCATATTCGCTGAGGTAGATCGCACTGCCCACGCCCAGCGGCAGGGCAATCGCGCCGGAGAGCACGGCGATCAGTACCGTCCCATTGATCAGCGGCAGCACCCCGAAGTTCTCCGGCGAGGCGGGATTAGAAAGGGGCTTCCAGGTGGTCCCGGTGAGGAAGTGGCCGAGCGTCACTTCCGGCTGGCGAAAGAATCCGAACGCCTCGGTGAACAGTGCGAACAGGATGCCAACGGTCGTCAGAATCGAGATTGCGGCGCACAGATATAGCAGGTTGCGGATCCAGTTTTCGCGAAGATCGCGCAGCCAGTGCCGTGAAAAGCGGCTTCGACTGCGTGCCCCGCGTAGATTTCTGGAACGAGGTTGTACTATGTCGGACATGCAAGCCTCACAGTGCAATCTAAGATCGCCCCTATTGTAAGGCAATCTGTGTTAAGAGGCTGTTAAGCGTTTGACCGAGAAATCTCCCGGTCAAACACAAAATACTGGCAGAGCACACTCCACGGAAGGGCGGTGCGGAGGTCTCTGCCAGTAGCAGCAAAGGAAGAGATCGAAGGGTTACGTGTTTCACGGTTTGACCGAAAAATCTTTCGGTTAAACATATTGGTGACAAGTTAAGGAACGCACGGGATTGTCAAATCCATTTGTTCAATCAGTGATAGATGTTTTTTGGGTCGTTTTTGTTTAATCAAGGCCAAGTCTTTTGCTTCACGAGCGAGATATTCAACGGGGTCACGAGCGCGGCCTTTATGGCGAGCCTGAGTGAAATGATAGAGACCACGAAACACCATCTCCAGCGAAATATCCTTGAAGGGGCGCTGCAATGCCTCGGCAACGGCATCGGTCAGGTCTATCAACAGAGCATACAGCAGCCAGGTGGCCCAGACCTGCAATTGCAGGCCGTTGATGGAACTGGTGTAGAAGTAGGCCAGACCCAACAGGCGCTTGACCACATTAAAGGCATCCTCAATGCGCCAGCGCTGGTCGTACAGGGCGACCACACATTGAGGCGGGAGCACGGACGGGTCGAGCACATTGGTCAGATAGGCATACCATTTGCCTCGAAACAGGACTTTGACCAGACGCATGGGATGCTCACAGCGGGTTTGTGGGCCACCCAGTATCATCTGATACTCATGCAAGGTAGCGGTTTTGGACAGCACCTGAGTGACCTGCATCTGCGTGTTGCTTTTAGGGCGGGTAATGAACCCCACCTGTCGGGTGGTCAACTGGTCGAAGATAGCAAAGTCGATCAGCCCCTTGTCCAACAACAGCAAACAGCCTGCGCTGACCACACTCAACACTTGAGGCCAGAAGCGGGTATCATGCGCCTGACTGTCTTGCTCATACCAGACCATAC
>JAHELX010000697.1 GCA_024643945.1 Anaerolineales bacterium | reverse complement strand
AACTCATACTATTCAAAAAAGGAGCAACACAACTATGGCTACGTTAACCGTTCTCAAATTCCACACCCCCGATGGGGCGGAACAGATGCTGGACACGGTCAAGTCCTTGCAGAAGCAGGAACTGATCAAGCTTCATGACGCCGCCATCGTCACCTGGCCGCAGGGCAAGAAGAGCCCCAAGACCAAGCAGTTGGCCAACCTGGCGGGTTTAGGCGCGCTGGACGGCGCCTTCTGGGGCATGCTCTTCGGCCTGATTTTCTTCGTGCCCTTCTTTGGCCTGGCGGTCGGGGCGGCCTTCGGCGCTCTGGGCGGCGCATTCAGAGACTATGGCATCGACGACGCGTTCATCAAGAAGACGCGTGACAAGGTCACCGAGGGCACCTCGGCCCTGTTCCTGATGACCAGCGACGCGGTGCAGGACAAGGTGATCGCCCAGCTCAAGGGCCGAGATTTTGAGCTGATCGCCTCCAATCTGACTGGCGAGCAGGAAGAGCAGTTGCGCGCCGCATTCGCGGCTGAGTAGCTCGACAATGTTGAATTCACGGTGATGCACAGGATGGATAGGATAAAAGGCCAGTCTCTTGTCTATCCTGTGCATCCTCTGCGCTGGCTGAAATGGTTGTGGGGGGTGCTATGTCCGAGCAAGATGTAACTTTTACCGACCGGTCACTCAAAACGCCGCGTGCGGCCGCCATCGCCGGCATTCTTTTCGCGGTCTTGTTCAGCGCCGCCGTGGTGCTCATCAGGCTTTCCATCCCTGCCGATCCGGCCGATGGCGGCGCGTGGCTGTCGGGGAACACGGGTACGGTCTCCCTGGCTCTGAGCCTGGCGCCCTTCGCGGGGCTCGCCTTCCTGTGGTTCATTGGCGTGGTGCGTGATCGCCTCGGCAACTTTGAAGATCGTTTTTTCTCGACCGTTTTCTTCGGCAGCGGCCTGCTGTTCCTGGCGATGACCTTCGCCTCCGCAGCGCTTGCCGGCGGCATGCTGGCCAGCTACCGCATCCAATCCAGCCTGCTGATCGACAGCGGCGTGTACACCTTTGGACGGGCCGCGATGTGGACGATCATGAACATCTACGCCATCAAGATGGCAGGCGCCTTTATGCTGTCATTGGGCACCATCTGGTTCCGCACTGGCCTCATGCCGCGCTGGCTGGCGCTCCTCACCTTTGCGCTGGCGCTGGGGCTGCTGTTGAGCATCAGCCTCAGTCTGTGGGTAACGCTGATCTTCCCCGCGTGGGTCTTCCTGATCAGCGCCTACATTCTGATCACAAATCTGCGCAGCCAGCCAGTCCATCCTGGGCTACAAGGAATGCCATGAGAAGAAAGCCGCTCCTGTACCCGGTACTGCTAGCGCTCTGGCTGCTCCTGCTCTTTGTGGCCCACGCCGGGGTGGTACTGGCACAAACGCCAGAGCCGGGATCCGGGCCCGAGGCGGCGGTCACGGCCCAGGAGGAACCCCCGATCCTGGAGGGGAGCCAAACACCCGAGCCGACCCCGACGCACCTGCTTGAGGGAGTCATCGAAGAGCGGACACCCGTTCCCACGGCGACACCAGGGCGCCTCCAGCAGGAAGTGGCCGACCTGGCTGTGCGTACCGGGGCGGCCACGATCACCTTTCTGGGCTTGAATGCTGCTGACTGGATCAGCCTGGGCATGTCGCTCCTGTTGGTCCTGGCCGGCTACCTGATCGGTACCTGGTTGATCAGGAGACTTCTTCCCCGGCTCGCCCGCCGCACCCCCACCGGCTTCGACGATGCGATCCTGGGCGCAGTCGGCCCCGACCTGAGGTGGCTGGTGGTGGTGCTTACTCTCCAGTTCGCCATCAGCCGATTGGCCTTCCTCGGCGCCGGGCTGAAGTTGCTGCTGAGCGACCTCTTTTTCATCCTGGGGCTACTCTTCGCCGTCCGTATCGCCGGGAAACTGATTAATCTGGCCGAGACGTGGTATCGCCGGCGGTCGATCGAAGCCCAACGCGAGGAGCAACTCGCCCCCGTCATCACCATCCTGGTGCGTGTAGGCCGTGTTCTCCTGGGGCTGATTGGCCTCACCATCTTGCTTTCTCATTTTGGCGTCAATGTCACTGCCCTGGCAACCGTGCTGGGCCTGAGCGGCCTGGCCATCTCCCTGGCGGCGCGGGACACCATCGCCGATGCCATCGCCGGGTTCATCATCCTGGTCGACCAGCCCTTCCGCATCGGCGACCGCATCGAGATCCCGGGCGTGGGCACCTGGGGCGATGTGGTCGAAATCGGCCTGCGCACCACCCGCATCCGCACCCGCGACAACCGCATGGTGATCATACCCAATTCGGTCATCGGGGTGAACCAGGTCATCAACTACACCTACCCCGATCCCCGGTATCGGATTCAAACCCACGTGGGGGTGGCCTACGGCACCGACATCGAGACGGCCCGCCGCGTCATCGTCGAATCGGTGCGGGGGATCGAGGGGGTGCTGCCGGACAAGCCGGTGGACGCCCTGTACGTCGAGATGGGCGATTCGGCCATGATCTTTCGCGTGCGCTGGTGGATTGAGTCGTACGCCGATACCCGCCGCATGTTTGACCGGGTGCACACCGCCTTGCAGAAGGCGCTCGACGAGGCGGAGATCGAGTCACCCTACCCGACGCAAACTCTCAACCTGAAAGTCGAACCGGAGACGGCTGACCATCTGTCGGGGATGTTTTCCTGAATAGTTCTATCTGAGCTATAACGATGACTGCAAACACCACCTTTCCATCCATCTTCCGTGCTTTGGTCAGCATGGCCAGTCTGATCATCGTGCTGGCCGCCATGCGCTTCTTCGCGCCCATATTGGCCCCCATTCTTCTGGCTTTGTTCTTTTCCATCCTCCTGTTTCCTCTACTCAGTTGGCTGCGGCGCAAGGGCCTGCCGACCGGCCTGGCCTTCGGGGTGATGGTCTTGGGTGTCATGCTGCTCGGCCTGGGTCTGGTTGTCCTGCTCGGCATCTCGTTCAGGCAGTTGGAAGCCAGACTGTCTGACTACCAGGCGCTTTTAAGCGATGAGAAAGCAGCCCTGCAGGCCTGGTTGGCCAGCCGGGGAGTAGATATCTCGACCATCCGGCTTGTCGATCTGATCGATATCAAGGCTGCCGTTGCGGCGATTGGCAGGTTCCTGAGAGGTTTGCAGGCCCTTCTCTCCGGCGCTCTTTTTATGCTGGCGACTATCGTTTTTGCGCTGCTGGAGGGATCGAGCTTGCCGGCCAGATTGCGAGAGGGCCTGGGACCCGACAATCCCCTGTCGGCTCGAGTCGCCCTGTTCGGCCAGAAAATGATCCGCTATTTCGTCGTCAGAACCGGCATCAACCTGTTGACCGGGGCTGCTATCGCCGTGTTCTTACTCATTCTGGGGGTTGACTTTGCTCTCTTATGGGGCACGTTGGCCTTCTTGCTCGGTTACGTCCCGTACATCGGCCAGGTGTTGGCCCTTACGCCGGCCGTCATATTGGCTTTGGTTGAGTCGGGCGTGGGCCTGGCCCTGCTGGTCATCGTTGGCCTGGTGGTCTTGAACGCGCTGGCCGAAAATGCGCTGGCGCCGCTACTCCTGCAACAAGAACTGAGCCTGTCGCCCC
>JAHELX010000696.1 GCA_024643945.1 Anaerolineales bacterium | reverse complement strand
CGCACCAGGCTCCAGGAAGGCTGTGCTGTCGGTAACGATGGCAACTTTTCCCATAATTTCTTCTTCCAGGATTATTCTAGTGAAAGGATGTAGCGATAATGCGGCTGGCCCCCTTCGTGCACCTCTGTTTCGAGGTTGGGATATGCTTCGACAATTTGATCGGCAAGGGCGCTGGCTTCCTTTTGGGTGGCGTCCTGTCCAAAATAGATGGTGAGGATCTCGCAATCCCCAGCCTGGGCCTGGTCCAGCACCTGCATCACCACGGCCGTGTAGTCTTGCCCGGAGGCAACCAGTTGGTCATCGAGCAGGCCAATGATATCTCCCTCAGTGACTTCAACGCCGTTGACCTGTGTAGATCGGATGGCGCGCGTCACCTCGACGGTTTGAATCTCGCCGGTGGCGCGCTCCATACGTTCCGCATTGGTCTCGATGTCGGCCTGGTAGTTAAAGGCCAACAGGGCGCTTATTCCCTGGGGAATCGTCTTGGTGGGCACTACGATGGCGCGTTTGCTCGACAGGCCGCAGGCCTGACGGGCGGCCATGATGACGTTGCTATTGTTGGGCAATACCAGCACCTTTTCGCTGCCTACATGCTCGACGGCGTTCAAGATTTCTTGAGTGCTGGGGTTCATCGTCTGTCCGCCATGGACAATGGCACTGGCCCCCAGGCTCTCAAAGACACGCCTCAGACCGGCACCCGGCACCACACAAACGGTGGCGATGTCGGTCACCTCCTCGGTAGCGACAGTGGGCCTGGCCTGGCCCATCACGAATTCCTGGTATTGCTCTTCCATGTTCTCAACGATGACATCGCCGATGACGCCCTGGCTGACCCCATAACTTATAGGGACGCCAGGGTCCTGGACGTGGACGTGCACTTTGACGGTATGCATGTCACCCACCACCAGTGTGCTCTCGCCCATGGCATCAATCGTCCTGCGAATCTCGTCTACGTTCAGAGTTTCCCCTTTGATCAGGAACTGCACATCGTAGCCATAGCCCTCTTCGCCGGCACCCAATGTCGATTTCAGGTCTACTGCTGCGTCCATCTCTATGTCTACCTCCACGCTCTCACCTTGCAAGTAGCGGCGGGCACCTTCCAGAATATAGACTAATCCCTGACCGCCGGCGTCAACCACACCCGCTTGTTTGAGTACGGGGAGCAGTTCCGGGGTGAGGGCATTGGTGGCTTTGGCAGTTTCGACGACCTGGGCCAGCACTTCGACGATATCATCTGTGTGGTCGGCGGCTTCCCGGGCCATGCGCGCTGCCTCGCGCGCCACAGTCAGGATAGTTCCCTCAACTGGCTTGACTACGCCTTTATAGGCAGTGTCGCACGCTTCCTGAGCCGCGCGGGCAAACTCCTGAGCCGAAAAGGCTGTTTTGTCGTCGAGACTGCGCGCAAACCCCCGCAATATTTGCGACAGGATGACGCCCGAGTTGCCGCGCGCTCCCATCAGGGCGCCATGAGCCACCGCGTTGGCAATGGCCGAGACAGAGTCGTCGGGAGAACGCTCAATTTCCGCGAGGGCAGCGTTCATGGTGAGTAGCATGTTGGTGCCGGTGTCACCATCAGGCACCGGAAACACGTTGAGAGCATTAACCGCGGCCGCATGCTTCTCCAACCAGCGGCCGGCTGCCTGAAGAACCCGTTTGAGGCTCTGCCCGTCACACAATACAGACACTGGAGATTGGAGATTGCCTGCCCCCTGGCCCGGCCAGGACGGGCTGGCGGGTAGGCCAGGGGAGATTTGAGATTTGCTATCTGACATTTGACATTTGAGACTTGGTGTCAATCCTTGTTGCTCACCCGCAGCGCCTGAACGTGGACGTTTACCTGGGTTACTGGTATGCCAAGGGCCTTCTCGACACGAAATTTGACCGCCGCCATAATGTTGTGCGCCACTTCCGAAATGCGGGTGCCATATTCGATGATGACGTACAAATCAATGACGATTTGCTCGTCTGCGAGATTGACATCCACCCCCCGGTGGCTCGCCCCAGGCGTAAGCAACTCTACCAGACCATTTTTGAAGTTCTTGGATGCCATACCCACGACGCCATATGATTCCAGGACAGCCTGACTGGCGATGCTGGCAATAGCGGTGGGTGAGATTTCGATTTTGCCGAGCTGGGTCTCTGTCGTCATGTGAATTTGCTCTAATCCAGGCGATATGGTATGATGCGATTTCGTGAACGCAACCGGTATGGTTGCAAAGATGACCAGGTATTCAGGAGGCACTCATTCGATGGCAAAGTGTGAAATCTGCGGAAAGACCCCCCAATTTGGTCACAACGTCAGCCACTCTATGCGGCATACCAAGCGTCAGTTTAAAGTGAACGTCCAAAAGACAACGATCATCGAAGAGGGTAAGATCCGCAAAATCAAGGTTTGTACGCGTTGCCTGCGGACGCTCAGAAAAGCATAAGGCATCTGCAATTTTAGCTTTTGGGTCAGAACCAGCACCCCAAGGGGTGCTGGTTTTTTTATTGACCTCACTTGAGTTATGATACACTGTCTCAACCCAAAAATCAAGAGCGTTTACACACTGGGTGTGTTCGGATTTCGGGGCGAACCCTCCCGCAGGTTTTGACTGAACAAGCTGCGATTTTTTGGCAGCAACCTGCGGGAGGGTGTGTTGCCCCCAAAATGAACACACCCTACACGCTCTTGACACGAGCCCTCGCCCTTCGCGCCCGGCGTCGCGCCTGGCGGCCGTCGGTCGAAGGCTCCGGCACTTCGGCTGGCAGCAGACCCGCCAGGTGCGGAAAGGGATCGTTCGTGTGGGGAAAATTGAGAGCCGCCACGAATTCATTTTGGAACTCCATCTCGACGGCTGTCTCGACATAGTCCACCCAACGCGCCGCTTGGTGCGCCTCACGACGTTTGGCTCGGCTGAGCAGGGCAATACGGGCCCCGTCTCCGGCCGCGTTGCCGACGGCATAAACGTTCTCCAGGTCGCAGTCGGGAAAGAGTCCGATGAGCATCGCATGCTCTTTACTAATGTAGCTGCCAAAGGCCCCGGCCAAAATCACGCGGTCCAGCCTATCCACACCCCGGCGGGCCATCAACAATTTGGCGCCGGCATAGAGCGCTGCTTTGGCCAGTTGCACCGCACGGATGTCGTTTTGGGTGATGACAATCTCGTGGCCGGTGCTGGTCTGGTCGGCGGTTGCCAGTATGTATTCGCCTACGCGCTCATTGGGACGGAAGTTGGGGGATGGTGTGTCGAGATTGAATTTCCCACCAGGCAGCACAATGCCCCGGGCGAATAGTTCGGCCACGACCTCGATGATGCCCGAACCGCAGATGCCGGCGGCCTGAATCTCGCCGGGCGGCATCTCGTCGCTCCAGCGTTCGTCGCCGATGACGCGAAAGCGAGGGGTAAGCGTCTCCGGATCAATGCGCACCCGCTCGATGGCGCCGGGAGCAGCGCGCATGCCGTGGGTAATCTGGGCTCCCTCGAAGGCGGGGCCGGTGGGGCTGCTGGCCGATAGCAAGTGTTCCTTATTGCCCAACAAAATCTCGCCATTGGTGCCGATGTCGATGACGAGGACGATGTCATCCTGGTGGTGAGGCTCCTAGGCCAGCAACA
>JAHELX010000695.1 GCA_024643945.1 Anaerolineales bacterium | reverse complement strand
AGTGTCGTGACTCTCGGGGATCGGGGCAGTTATCTCTTTGAAATGGGCGTAGGTGTCGTAAAACGTGACGCAGGGACTCATCACCTGGATGAAAGAAAAGCCCGGATGCTGAACCCCGCGCTTGATGAGCTCTACCAACTCGCGCGGCTGCGACGAGAATCCACGCGCCACGAAGGTCGCTCCATAGGAAAGCACGATCGCGATGGGATTAAGCGGAATATCATACGTGCCGTAAGGAGAAGCCTTCTTCTCCATGCCTAACGGGCTGGTAGGAGATGGCTGGCCTTTGGTCAGACCGTAGATTTCGTTGTCCATCACCACGTACGTTATGTCGACATTGCGACGAGCGGCGTGGGGCAGATGCCCGGCCCCGATACTGAAGGCATCGCCGTCGCCGCCGACCGCGAATACGGTCAACTCGGGATTGCCCAGCTTGATGCCGGTCGCCAGGGGCAGCACCCGCCCATGGACGCCATGGAACCCGTACGCGTTAACAAATGCCGGGAAACGGCCAGAACAACCAATGCCTGAAGCGATCGCTACGTGGGCCGGGTCAAGCTTCAAATCGGTCATTGCTTTGAGCATGGCGTTGTACACGCCAAAATCACCACAGCCCGGACACCAAATAGGCTTTAAGTCGCTTTTCAGGTCTTTCACCTTGATCGGCTCTGTCATAGTAATCATCTCACTTCTCCTTACAATATCCTACTCAACCCTGGCCCGCACGGTGAGCGATTGGGCCACTTCTACAATCTTTTCGAAGATTTCAACCGGTCTGAAGGGCAACCCCTGATATTTGGTGAGAGAAATCACCTCGATGCCGTCCCGAATCAGCTCGTGGCTGTAACGATGCTCGATGACTCGAGCAAATTGGCCACGTTGGTTCAACTCAGGGATGATAATCGCCCGCCGACCTCGGATGAACCGCCTGATCTGAAAATCGGGCATCGGCAACAGGACTTTGGGGAACAAGGCGGTCACTTTGTAGCCAGCAGCCTGGACACGAGCCATGGCCTCTTGCACTGGCCCCAGCGAGCTTCCCCAGCCCATAATAGCGATGGCGGCGTCTTCGTCGCCCCATTCTTCTACCACGTTAGGCCACAGAGTCAACTGCTGGCGGGCAGTCTCTACCTTGGTCCGGCGCTTATCCACCATTGCCTGGTGCACCTGAGGCGTGTAATTGGGATTCCCTCTTTGGTTGTGCTCTAACCCTTCGGCTGTGTAATGACGCCCTTTCATACCGGGAACGGCCATGGGCGATACGCCCGTCTCAGTGATCTTGTAGCGCTCGTAGGTGCCATCCCCATTCGGATCAGCCAGTTCCCGCTCAAAGAGTTCAATATCATCTAATTGGAAGGGGGGACACGTCTCGACCCGGGGGGCCAGCGATTGGTCGCTGAGCACAATCACTGGCATCTGATAACGCTCGGCCAGGTTGAAAGCGTTGATCATCTGGTAGAAGCAGTCTTCGACCGAACTGGGGGCGACGACAAAGCGCGGAGCCTCATCGTTGCCGGCATAAAGCGCCAGATACAGGTCACCCTGAGATGTTTTGGTCGGCATTCCGGTGGCAGGGCCAGCACGCTGCACGTCCACCACCACGATGGGGACCTCGGTCATACTGGCCAGCCCCAACGCCTCGATCATCAACGACAAGCCGGGGCCGGAGGTAGCCGTCATCGCCCGGGCGCCGGCAAAGGAAGCGCCGATGGCCATGTTGATAGCGGCGATCTCGTCCTCGACCTGCACCACCACGCCGCCCACTTTGGGCAATTCTTTGGCCAGAAACTCCATGATGTCGGTTGCCGGCGTGATGGGATAGCCAGAGTAGATCCGGCAGCCGGCGGCGATGGCCCCCAACGCCAGAGCCTGGTTGCCAGTCATCACCAGGCCTTCCCTGGCTCCCTCAGAAGGAGGTTCCAGGTACACGGGAGGCCGCTGGGTGAACTGCTCCAGCGTGTAGTTGTAGCCCAAATCCAATGACTCCAGGTTCTTGGGCAGCAAATCCTTGAAGCGCCCCAGCCGGCGACGGACCATCTGCTCGGCCCTGTCCAGGGGTAAGCCAAATAATTGCACCATAGCCCCGATCATCACCAGGTTGCGCCCGCGCGTGAAGTCGATGCTGCGCGCCAGCTCATCCACAGGGATGGCATACAAAATGTGACCCTCGGCATCATGGGTGGGTGTCACCGTCGTACTGTCGTAGAGCACGACGCCACCCGGTCGCAATTCGCCGATGTGCTTATCGTAGCCCTCTTGATTGAGAGACACCAGCACGTCAATGTCGTCTCCTTGCGACAGCACCGGTTGGTCGGAAATACGCGCCTGGAAGGTGACATGCCCTCCCAGGATTTCGGCCGGGAAGGTGCGGAAAGTATACACCTCCAGGCCAGAGAAGGCGGCAATACGCACGAAGATTTCACCGATGGTTACAATCCCTTCGCCCGACTCGCCGCCGATACGGATAACCATGTCGTTTACGGGCATGATCAAATTCCTCCTCGCCCTGCCTGGCTTGTAAGGATCCATAAAAGAATAAGTTCCCGCACTTCTAACCGTTTTCTCCACGGAATCCGCCACAAAGGCAGGAAGTTATTTATTTACGGATCCTTAGTGCAAAACATACAGGGTTTTGCAGCTAAACCCGAGTCAATTTATGAATAGATAGGCCCACTGGCGTGGGCCTTGACTGACACATATATCATTATACCAAAAAAGTCCAATAGCTACCAAAAGACAAGTTCACTAAGCAAGCGCATTGATGCACGACGGCTTGTGCCATCCCCGTCCAGCCCGGGCGTCCACGCCGACAATGACACGGCCACTACCCGCCCCGTCTCTGCCAACCGGTGCAGCGCAGCACCTACTGTTGCCAGCGAGGAGCCACCGCGCGCGGGATAGTTCACGCCGGGCATCTCGCCAGGGTCCACCACGTCTACATCCAGGTGGACGTACAAAGGGCGGTCAGGCAGAGGGTAAGCCAGCAAGTCTTCAACATGGGGTAAATGGGTGACCGCGGAATCGCGCACTGCTTCCCGCTCGCCAGAGTCCAGATCGCGGGCGTCCACCAGGATGACATCCGACTCAGGCAGAGGAGTCAATCCAGCCTTGTGCACAATGGTCTGCTCACCCCGCCCGACCAACATAGCCAGCGGCATCCCCCCCAAAAAACCGCTGGGCGTCGTTTCCCAGGTGTTGAAATCGCCGTGAGCGTCGAACCAGATCAACACGGGTGACACCCCCGCCCGCTGCAACCCCGCCAAAACCCCAATCGTTGAAAGGCAATCGCCGGCCACCACGACCGGTAAATCGCCGGCAAGGCACAATTCGGCGACGACTTCGGCCAATTCCCGGTACAACACAGCCATGCGTACCTGGGACGTGCCATCCGGCAAAGAAGGGGCTAACAAATGCCACGTTTCCTCTGCCGGTTCGGCCAGCCCCGGATCGTGATCTCCTATGAAATAGGGCACACTGATAAAGCTCGCTCTCATGAATATCCGCCTTAGCCCTCAGGGGGCAGGTAACATAAGCGTTGGGTGTAGAGTTCATAGCCCAATTTTTGATACAGGGTGTAGGCCATGGGCGACGAATAGAGCA
>JAHELX010000099.1 GCA_024643945.1 Anaerolineales bacterium | reverse complement strand
TCCGGCCTGTCACTCGCACTTCATCCATCTCTTCCAAGAGTCGGTTCAGACTCTTCAGCAGCGTTGACTTGCCGCAGCCTGAGGGGCCAATGATGGCCGTGATACCCCGAGTCGGGATATCAGCCGCGATGTTCTTCAGGGCGTGATGGGAGCTGTACCAGACGTTCAGATCTTGTATCCGAATGTGAGGTTCTAACACCTTGCTCACCTCCTAGCGGATCACATGTTCTGTCAGCCGCCCAGCCAGTCGCCGTGAGATCAGGCTGAGGGCCAGGACAATGACAGTAAGCACCAATGCCGAGGCATAGGCTCGCTCCTGCACGGCCGGGAAAGGGGTGCCCAACTGGAAGAAGATAGCCAGAGGCAGCGAGGCAGCAGGGCCAAAGAGAGAATCGGGTAGACGATCAGTATAGCCGGCCGTGAAGAGGACCGACGCCGCGTCGCCGATGCCTCGCCCGAAGGCCAACAGGGCTGCTGTCACTAGCCCTGGCGCGGTTTGGCGAACCACTACCTTTACTGCGGTCTCCAGCCGGGTGGCCCCCAGGGCGTAGGAGGCTTCTTTCAGTGCGAAGGGGATCATGGCGATGGCTTCGTCCATGCCCCTGACCATGATCGGCAATTCCAGCAGAGCCAGGGCGATGATACCTCCCAGCAGCGAAGCTCGCATCCCCAGCCAGAGCATAAGCGTGAAGCCAAAGGCCCCGTAGACGATACTGGGTATGCCCCACAATACGTCCAGGGCCAGACGGGCCAGCTCGGCGCGACGGGAGCGCTCGGCGTAGAGTTGCAGGTAGAGGGCAATGGGCAGGCTCACAGCCAGCGCCAGGGCCGTCGCGCCTCCGGCCAGGTATAGGGAGCCAACGATGGCGTTGAGGATGCCGCCCTCCTTGCCCAGGTAATACCCTCCTTTGGGGGTCTGGGTTATCATGGCCAGGTTCAGGGCGGGAAGCCCTCGCCAGATCACCGTGACCAGGATGAGGATCAGGCTGCCCAACACGAGGACGGCCGAGCCTAACATCAGCACCTTAAAGAAGAGTTCTTCTAGTTTCCGTTTGCTCATCGCCGTATCTCCTACTTCGTCGTTTCTATTCGCTCCGCACCAGTCGCACCAGCACCAGCCGCGAGGCGACGTTGAAGATCAGTACCACCAACAGCAGGATCAATGCTGCCCCTAGCAGCGCCGCATCGTACAAGGGGATGGACATCATCTCCCCGTAATTGTTGGCGATCAGGGCCGTCAGGGGATAAGCGGCGTCAAAGATGGAGTGGGGCACCTGGGCCACGTTGCCTACCACCATCAGTACGGCCATGGTCTCACCGAAAGCCCGGGAGAAGCCCAACACCACGGCAGCCATAACTCCGGGCAGTGCCCGGCGCAGTACTACGTGCTTGACAGTCTGCCAGCGGGTGGCGCCCAGGGCCAGCGACGCTTCCCTCAATCCTTGGGGTACAGCGCGGATCACTTCCTCGGCGACCGAGATGACGATGGGGAAGACCATCACCGCCAGTACCAGGCCCCCGGCCAGGATGCCGTAACCAGTAGGGTTGTCGGCGCGGAAAAGAGGGATGAAGCCCAGCCGGCGGTTCAAGGTTGGGGCAACAGCTTTTTCAACGAAAGGCACCACGGTCAGCATACCCCACACTCCGTAAACCACCGAGGGAATGCCTGCCAGCAAGTCAATGAATGGCTTGAACAGCGCGCGTGTCCGTGGCGGGGCGTACTCGGCCAGGTAGATGGCGGTCAAAAGGGAAGGGGGCACGGCAATGACCATAGCCACTGTCGTCACCCACAGAGTTCCCATGAGGAAGGGAAAGAAGCCGAAGTCTCCTTTAAAGGGATGCCAGGTGGTTGAAAACAATAGCTCTTTCAAAGGGGTGGCGGCCAGGATGGGCCAGGCACGCAGGAAGAGAGCCAGAGCTATTAAGAGCACCAGCAAGCCGGCTGCCAGGGTCAGCAGGCCCATCGTCTGCCTGGCCAGCCGGTCTTTTAGTCGTCGACTAGGTCCCAGGGAGACATTCCATCGTTCTCCCCACTGTCCACGTCGAAGGGATCCCCAAGTTTTCTCCATCATTGCATCACCTTCAGTCCAGCTTCTTCAATTCCTGATCCAGCTTCTCCCCTGCCAACTGGATGTACCCTACCTCGTCTAGATACTGTTGCCCATCGGTCAATACCCATGTCATAAAGATTTTCACCAGACCTGTTGGTTTACCGTTGGTAACCAGGTTGAGGTCGCGCGCCGGTGGTGAGGGGTAGTAGCCCATATTGACCGCGTTTACCGCCTGCGCCTTAGTGTCGTAAATCTCCTCTGGGTCAACCTGACCGTTGCTATTGACGTCGAGCGGCGCCACGCGTGCCCCGGCCACCGGATTGCCCGTTTCGGCATCAAAGGCATAGTTCAGGTTGTTGAAGCCGATACCCAGGGGGTCTTTGATTACCGCTTCCAGCACACCGGGATCACCGTAGACCCCCACCCCCAGCAGGTCCTCTTGCTTCTTGCCCAGGTACTCGGCCCAGGTGGCCGGTGCGCCGGCCGCATCGGAGCGGGTGAAGACGTGAATGGGGCCGGTCATTTCGGGGCGGCCCACCACTTGCCCCCAGGTGGTGATCTCGCCGGTGATGTAGATGCCGATAAGCGTCTCCCGGGTTACCCCCTTCTGGTGCAGATCTTCCCAGACAGGGTTCTCCTGGTTGACGGTGAGGAAGACGGCATCCTTGGTGACAGAAACCCAGAAAGCACCTTTTTCCTCTTCTTCGGGATAGACCACCCGCGAGACCATGCCGATGTCCGCAGCACCCATCAGGGCATCAGCCATACCCTTGCCCGCCCCGCCGGCTGAGATGTCGAATTTAACGCCGGGGTGCAGCTTTTGGAACTCCTCGCCCCAACGGACCATCATGGGATAGAGAGCCCAAGCTCCTGAAACGGTAATTGTCCCCTTCAGAGCACTTTCCTCCTGGGCGCTACTTGTCGACCGGCCGCAGCCGGTGGCTAGCAGTGCCAGGACTGCGAGAGAAGCCAAAATTGTTGTCAGGTTTCGTGTCTTCATTGTTGCCTTCCTCTTCATTCTTATACGCTACAAAAAGACCGCAGACAGTTCTGCGGCTCTTTCGATAGCAGACCCATCCCTTCCTATGCCGACGGGGTTAGCTGACGGGTTAGGGCGGGAAGGTGCCCCTCTCGCGACAAGGAGATACGAGATACACCCCACAAGGTGGGTTCCCCGCTCGATCCGACGATACCGCTGAATCAGCGTTCTCCGAACCGATTAGGCGACAGACGCTTTTATATTGTTATCCGCCGCGCAGTCAGTATCTGCTGACCGCTCTTAAATCATCGGTGGCTTCGCAATCAGCACTGGCCTATCAACCCGGCGCAGCAACGGGTTAACCAACTCTCCCAACAGCCGCCGCAGCCAGCGGCCAGGGGGATCAGCAGCGATGACGATCAAGTCGTAATCCCCTTCGGACACCTCGCACTGAATCTGCCATTCTGGTGGCCCCTGGCGGAAGCGCAATGTGCCCTTGGTCTCCCAATTCGCTAACCGCCGGGCTATGCGACGCATCTGTCGTCCCAGAGGGGTGTCTGTAGCCAACCATTCGGCCAGTCCGTGCTGCATGCGGGCTACCTGGTTACACATGGCTGGCATCTGGGGCATTATGGCCAGGATGGTGACGACAGCGCCACTTGGCTGAGCCAGGTGTGCAGTCCAATCCACAGCTATATCGTCCGCCTCCTGGTCCCGAATGACCAGAAGCATTCTCCTCAGCGGCCAGCGCGGCCGCCGGGCTATCAGGACTGAGGTAGGTACCTGTTTGGCGACTCTGAGATACGCCGGGCCTGGCGACAGCCGTTCGACCAGGGATGGGTCTGGCTCCCCGAAGATAAGCAGGTCATGGCCACACCCTACTTGGGTCAAATCGTCAAAGGTGTCGTTCGCTCCTGCTGGTGGTTGGAAGTAACTGAGGTTGCCATTCAGCATATCACTTAGGTACTGGGCATAGGCCTGCACCTCGTCCGCAATGTGGCTGGCCTGGTGATAAATCAGCAGGCGCAACGCATGGTGGGTCTCCTCGGGCCAGGTCTCGGCCAGCAGGCCATCAATGGCCGCCGGGTCGGCCTGCACCACATATAGCCTTGTACCCAGGGCGGCTGCCAGCGCCGCTCGGGCTATTGCATCGTCTGGATCGGCCATGGCTACCGTGATGCGACCCCTATCTTCGGCCACCGGCAGCGCATGGTAGCGGAAGGCCAAGGCCGGCGGCAGACGTCGTGCCAGCCTTGGGTTCATAATCAGACTGTCGAGGGCCAGATGCTGAGCTGCACGAGGGACCGAGGCTTCCGTGAGTAGATCGTCGATGAAGCTCATAAGCATTCTCCAGGCGATGACCAGAGTATCCGCGCTATACCAATTGATCCAGAATCCGCTGGCGGGCCAAAGGATTTTCAAAGGCGCTGGCCAAACATTGCAGATACGATCTGACATCTGGATCATTGCGCAGCTTGAAGCGGCCAGCCTCGCAGTCTAAAAGGCCTGCCAGGCGCAGGTCGATGATAATCCTCTCCAGCAGCGGTGTGTTGCCGAAATACAGTCGGCTGGCAAACTCCTGGCAAGTTCCACTTACGTCCGGGTGTTGGTGAAGGAAAAGCAAGAAGCATAGCTTTTGGAACGAATCAATTTGCCTGGCCCGAATGAAACTAGTTACTGCGTCAGTCATCGCAGGCCTCCGAGTACTTTCACGATTTGGAGAAGATTGCCAAGAGTTCGTATGGGAAACAGACGAATCTGCAGGTTCTATCAGCGTCGCTCTCAGTTGTTACAATAGCAGTATAAGTGATGAAGATTACAGCAGTTGTGACGAGGTTGTGACAAAGTTGTGACAAAAAGAGGTTCAGTCGATAGAGGAGGGGACGACGAGGCCGTAGCCCAGACCAGGTACGGTCTCGATGTAATTAGGAGGAGTGCGATCAGATTCGCTCCAAGGCGGGCATGCCTGGGCGATCTTGCTCCGCAGGCGGTGCACCAGTTGACGGAGCATGTCGCGGTCGCCGCCCTCAGGACCCCAGACATGCTCAATGATAGCCTCGGCGGTCAGGACGTGCCCGGCGTTAAGCATCAGGTAATCGAGAAGCCGGCTCTCCAATGGAGTCAGCGAGACTGCCTCACCCCGGCCAAAGCGTATCTCTCGCCGATTAGGATCGAGTATCAGTTGGCCAATCTGCCGGATAGCCGGTACAGGCATTTTGCTGGCCCGACGCAGGACAGCCTGCGCGCGGGCGACGAGTTGGCGGGGGCTGAAGGGCTTGGTAATGTAATCGTCGGCGCCTAGTTCCAACCCGTGTACGATGTCATCCTCCTCGCCTCGCACAGTCAGCATAAGAATCGGGGTGTCGGCCTGCTCGCGGATGCGTCGGCAGACAGCAAAACCATCGAGCTTGGGCAGGTTGACATCCAGCACGATGAGATCGGGCTGATCCTCGGTCCATCGCTGCAAAGCAGCTTCGCCATCGGTAGCCTGGCTCACCTGGAATCCTGCGCGCCGCATGGTGAAGGCCAACACGTCGGCCAGTACCCGATCGTCGTCTACAATTAATACTTTCGTCATTCGCTCACTACCGGCAAAGTGAACCAGAAGGTTGATCCGCCTCCGGGTCGGTCTTCGACTCCTACCTGGCCGCCACTAGCTTCGATGACTGCCTTGACGACCGAAAGACCCAGCCCAACCCCATATTGAGTCCTGTCACCGACCGAATCTGGGCGCACGAAACGGCGGAACAGATCGTTTCGGTGCTCTGGTGGGACCCCTGGTCCCCGGTCGGCAACTGTTACTCGCGCCCAATCTTCGCTTCCTGTGACTCCAATTGTGATCTCGGCGTCGTCAGGTCCGTATTTGCTGGCATTGGATAATAGATTGACCAGCACCTGCACTGTCCGTCGCGAGTCCGCGCGTACTACCGGGGTCACCGCTGGCAGTTCGACCACCAGGCGCTGGCTGTGTTTGTCCAGCAATGGCTGCATGGTCTGAATCGCCTCGGCCATGATTTTGCCCAAATTGGCCGGGCGGGCGTGCACCCGGAAACGTCCGGCCTCGATGCTGGCGCCTTCCACCAGATTGTCCACCAGTGTCTGCAGACCCAGGATACCCAAATGGAGGGAGGACAGCAACTCCTGCAGCTCGGCAGAGCTAAGGTCAGGGGCCTGATCCAATAGCAGTTCGGCGGAAGCGGCCAGAGCAGAGAGCGGGGTGCGAAATTCGTGGGCCACATTGGCTAAAAAGTGGCCCATGAGCCGGTGGACTGCCTCTTCTTCACTGACATCGCGGAAAACCAGAGCCACCCGGGCGTCGCCGGCCTCCGGCGGTATCAGCCGAGCTCCGGTGACTGCCAGAGTCACCAGGCGGCCATTGGTTAGCTCCACGGTGACTTTGCGTCGCCGGCCGGGGACAGGGATGAATTGGCTGAAGAGTTCATCTGTCTCGATTGGCCTGAAAACCTCATCGCAGGAGCGGTTCAGGACGTAGTCTTGATCCAGCCCGATAATGCGTTCGGCTCCCTGGCTGAAGAAGGTAATCCGTCCGTGGTGGTCCAGGGTGACAATTCCCTCCACAACGGCCTCCAAGAGATGGTCGGTCCAGGCTTTCTCCTGTCGCAACTCGGTCAAGGAGCGCTGTAAGTCAATCCGGGCTCTTTCCAGTGCCTGGGTCACCAGCGCAACCTCGCGCACTCGAGCCTTGACGGTCACCGATGCATCCAGATCACCCTGGCTTAATGCGGTTCCGGCCTTGGCCAAGCGATCCAGAGGCCGGCCGATCTGCCGAGCGAGGAACGCCCCCAGGAGGGAGCCCACGGCGGCTACGGCCACAATGCTGCCGGCCAGGGTCCACGCCACGCTTCGCTGTGTTGCAGCAATGTCTGCCACGTCCAGTGCCACTTCGGCTTCCACCTGTGGCGCAGGCCCGGGGGTCCCAGCCTCCTCCTGCGAAAGAGGGGGAAGGCGGAACCGGGTGGCATAATAGGGGCGGCCATCCAGGGCGAAGTTACTTTGCATTGCGTCATCAGGGACGGCAGAACGTGCCATGCGGCGGGATGCGATGCTGCCATCCAGGCTAGATGCCACCGGTTGGCCATCCAGGAGCAGGGTGTGTTCTAAGCCGGTCTGGGCACGCATCTGTATGGCGAATTGGTTATTCAGCACTACTCCCACAATCACCTTCCGCTGCAAGCCTGTAGCCTCATTACTGATGGGTTCCGCAGCGTAAAGCCATACCTGGGGAGTCGCCCCCGATGACATGACCTGGAAACCGGTGGGCGTTTTGGCCGTGCATAGCATATCGAAGATTCCTTCGCCCACCTGCGCTATCACTCGGTGATTTGAGTCGCAGACGAGCACCAGATCGAGTCCCGCCCCTGTCTGAAGTGTGCGCAGATAAGCCAGCAGCGAGGCTTGCTCTTCCCGTGCCAGCAGATCGCGCAAAGTGGGCCGCTGGGCGGTCAGGGTGGCCAGGCCGGTTAGCTCGCTTTGTTGGGCCGCGTACAATGCACGGGCGGCCCGGTTTCCTTGTTCTACCTGCGCCCATGCCTGGTGTTCGAGCTGGTTCCGGATCAGCCAAATTGCTGGCAGTCCCGCAGCAGCGGCTGTCAAGAGCACCAGCGCGATAAAGCTCAGTATCATCTGCGCCGGCAGGCTGTGCAGATCGATCCTTATGTGTTTCATCTTATCATTCGGGTGTATTCAAAGTCATATTTAACCCATGATTACATTATAGCACGTCTGATCCCTGCTGAAAATCAGCTTGAATTGACACTTTGAATTGATCTAATGTACTATTAGTCGATCCGAATTTCGAGGAGGACATATCTTGAGCGAATTCGAAATCCCGCCGTTCCAGGTGGACCCACACAGTTTGCCGCCGCCTCTCCTGACCTCTGAGCCTGGCTCCTTTGCGTATCGTACGTTCAAGGTGCGCATCCCTCGCATTGTTGAGGAGACAATTGAGATGAATTCATTCCCAGGCGAGATTCGCAGTGCGTTGGAGGATCTACGGACCGAAATTGTGAATGGCGTCATCCGTGGGCTGCGCGAGACAACGCCAGATAAAGCGTTTTGGGATTCTGTGTCGCGCCCTTACATTGGCCGTACCTGGCTTGACGTCCCCTGGTATTGGGCCGAAGCTTTTTTTTACCGCCGCGTGCTGGAAGCCACCCAGTATTTTCAACCCGGAGCGTGGCATGCTTTTGACCCGTACGCTGCCACGAAACAGACAGAATGGGAACCGGAGGCAGCACCGAGGTCGGTCAATGCTGTGCTGAACGAGTCGCCCCCTGACCCGCGTGCCTGTTTTGTGAGGTTGCTCTATGCCAGCTTGTGGGGCAACCGCACTGACCTGAGTTATAATGTAGCCGCGCAAGTGGGACAAGCTCGGCAGCTCGAGGATGAGCGGCCTAATCTGTTGGTAGACGATTCGGGGCGGGTGTGGGAGTACTTGCATGCGCAGCCGCGCCACCGCCTGACTATCATCACAGACAACGCCGGCACCGAACTATTGATGGACCTGGCTCTGGCGGATTTTGTGTTAGGTGAACGCCTGGCATCGCAGGTCGTCTTACACTTGAAACCACAACCGTTCTTCGTCTCGGATGCGATGCCAATCGACGTGGAGGCTGGGTTGGAGGCATTGGCCCGAGGAGGAGATGCAGCCCGTGCGTTAGGGGAACGAGTCCGTATGCATTTGGAGAGCAATCGACTGCTACTGCATACCCATTGGTTCTATGCGACCAGTCTCTTTTACTTTCAGTTGCCGCAAGACTTGCGCGCGGAATTGGCTGCGATGGATTGGGTTATCCTCAAGGGTGATGTCAACTACCGGCGTCTGCTCGGGGATGCGCACTGGCCGTCAACCACACTTTTCGAGCGTGCGACTGCCTATTTTCCTGTGCCGTTCGTTGCGTTGCGTACTCTCAAGGGGGAGTTGATGCTTGGGCTGCGCGCGGGCGAGGCTGAACGCTTGCAGGAGCAAGACCCGGACTGGATGGTCAACGGCCGGCGTGGCGTCATACAAGGAAATCTTTGAAGATGCCCTCACTTGAAGGCGTTCGCCGCCGCGTCACAAGCTTGTTCAAGTCATCGCCTCAACCGCCTCGTCCCCTGAGTTACCCGGCTGATGCCTATATCATTCCAGTTCTGGTCATCAACTACTTCCCCGTCAAAAATGGTTGGGTCGATCGAGATGTGACGGGCGATGTCAGCGCGCCCCTCGAGGCGATCCGCCGTCATACGATCCAGACCGCCCAACAGGTGATCCATACCATGGAAACCGGGAGCATCTACCACGGCTATAAAGAGCCTGATGCCGAACCTGGGCTGCGGTATCAGATCGTTGAGACGCTTGAATTCCTGGATCCCCTCCCGACATATCACAAGCCCGGTCATCAGGCGCCGATGACGGACTACAACGTCATTATGAATCGGGTCGATATTCGGCATTGGGTTGAGGAACAAGGCGTCAAAGAAATTTGGCTGTGGGGCTACCACGGGGGTGTGGTTGATTTGTGGGAGTCGAATATGGCTGGGCCCTACGGAGACATCAGCAACAGCGATCGCGACCCGTACGATCTGCCTGTGCTGAGCAAGACGTACACGGTATATCACTACAACTATCAACGGGGTGCATCGGAGGCGGTGGAGGATCATTTGCATCAGATCGAGGCAGTGTTGAGATTCATCGACCACCATCTGTTTTGGGATAAGTTCGTGGGCAAGCCGGGAGAAGGTCGCTGTGGCTGGGCACATTACCCGCCTAACGCCGAACGAGATTATGATTGGGCTAATCGCAACTACATCTGGACGGATATCGAGGACTGGACGCCCGAGGGGACCGGCCAAAAACAACGCATAAATTGTACGCGTTGGAATTGCGATAGCTTGAGCTGGTTCATCTACTGGATGCAAAACCTGCCGGGAGCCAATAATGGCCTGGCGTACCGGGGCCGCCGGCTGACCAATTGGTGGACGTTTATCGGTGATTTTGATGGGGCGATGACAACCAAACTGGGGTTGGTGGAGTAATTGTAGCGTAGCGGGATGGGGTAGACGGACAAACGAAATATCCAGTGGATCACGATCTCCATTTACCAGGTGCCTGTTTGAAACTAAAGTAATGGGTGATCCGTAGTATATGATGAAATAAGTCATCGAGGAGGGAGGTTATCCATGGAACATAGAGTTAGATCGAGTCTGGCAGCCGGACTGGTGTTGGTCCTGCTCGGGATATGGTTTCTGGCCGTGCAGTTCGTGCCTGGATTGCAGGTCTACCCTGCGTTTTCCTGGCCATTGATCATCGTCGGCGTGGGCGCCATCCTGTTGGTGATCGGCCTGTTGACCGGAGTTCCAAGTATGGCCATACCGGCCTGTATTGTCGGAGGCATAGGTGGGTTGCTGTACTGGCAAAATGCGACCGGAAACTGGGAGAGTTGGGCCTACATGTGGACCCTGATCCCCGGTTTTGTCGGCTTGGGGACCGTCCTGGCAGGCTTACTTGGCGGCGAGTCCCGGCAAGAGGTGCGTGGCGGCCTCTGGCTGATTCTGATCAGTCTGGTGCTGTTCGCCGCCTTTGGATCATTCTTCGGTGCGCTGGGCCTGGTAGGGCCCTACTGGCCACTACTTTTGATCGCGCTGGGTATATTGATTTTTGTTCGCTCCCTCTTTCGATTCCGCTGAAAGCCTGCAGCTCTTGTTGCTGGCATCTTCATCTTCTCATCCTCTAAGGAGGAAGTGATATGGTAAGAAATAATCTGTTTTGGGGGGGTATCCTCGTCCTGGCTGGTATCCTGCTGCTGCTCGATAACCTGGGATTGCTCACGGTCAACGTCTGGGGTTTGATTTGGCCCCTGTTCTTGATTGGTCTCGGCTTGCGGCTTCTGTGGAGATACCTCGCCGGTCCGCCCACTCCTCAGGTTGAGGAGGCGACAATTCCGCTCGAAGATGCCAGACGGGCTCGTGTCCGCATCCGCCACGGAGCCGGGCGTCTGTACGTCACTGCTGGCGCGGGCCAGGACGAGTTGGCGTCTGGAACGTTTGGCAGCGGTTTAGACTACCGTGCCAGACGAGACGGGGACCTGTTGGACGTGGATATGCGCCCATCGCCCCATAGCTTTCCAGAGGTCATGATGCCCTGGAATTGGGGATCGAGAGGTGCTCTTGACTGGTCGGTTGCCCTGAACGGCGAAGTTCCACTGTCTCTATATCTTGAGACCGGAGCCAGCGACACGCGGCTGGACCTTTCCGAGCTGCAGCTGACGGAACTGCGACTGCAGACTGGCGCCAGTTCAACGGATCTGACGCTGCCGGCCCATGCCGGATTTACCCGGGCTGATCTTCACGCCGGGGCGGCCTCGCTAAACATCCGGGTGCCATCGGGTGTCGCAGCCAGAATCCAGATCAAGGGTGGCCTGACGGGAATCAACGTGGACACGAGCCGGTATCCGCGCATGGGCAATGTGTATCAAACCCTCGACTATGATACGGCGCCGAACAAGATTGACGTCGACATCGAGGCCGGTGTTGGCGCCATTGATATACGCTAGAGAGGCTTCAAAATGAGAGAGGACAGACGTAGGGTCAGCCTGGTTGGCCCCGTAATTTTGATCGGTTTGGGCATTATTCTTTTGCTGAACAATCTGGGGATTCTGGCCTGGAGTGCCTGGGACGTGATTTTCCGTTTGTGGCCGATCTTGCTCATTGCCGTTGGCCTGGATCTCTTCATCGGCCGCCGCTCGGCGCTGGGCTCCCTGCTTGTACTGGTGCTGACGTTGGCTATCTTGGCCGGCGTATTGTGGCTGTTCGAGACAGGCATAGGACTTGGACAGCCGGGAGCGGGTGAAGAGATCACGCAGGCTCTGGCGGGGGCGACTGAGGCCACGGTCGTCATAGACCCCGGTGCCGGGAGTCTGCGCGTAGAGGCGCTTCCAGAGTCGGCCAACCTGGTCGAAGGCGTGGTTCGTGTTGGGAGCCGGGAAAGGGTAGTGCCCAACTTCTCGGTCAGGGATGGGACAGCGACCTTCACCCTGCGAGGTCAGGGTGCTACGTTCGGGCCATTCGTTGGCGGGGGAGTCCGGCCAGCCTGGGACTTGGGACTCAACCCTGGCCTGCCTTTACAGTTGGACGTGAGCCTCGGCGCTGGGGAATCTGATGTGGATTTGACAGGCCTGATGGTACGTGATCTGAAGGTGAATACGGGCGTTGGGGTCACCAGGGTTGTGCTGCCTGCTGAGGGGCGCTTCCAGGCAAAGATCGATAGCGCTATTGGCCAGACGGTGGTCATCATTCCGGAGGGCATGGCGGCGCGCATCCGCGTTGACACCGGGATTGGCGGTAGCCAACTCCCTGCCGATTATCGACGCCAGGACAACACGTACACCTCGCCCGGCTACGAGAGCGCTGACAATCGGGTTGACCTGGAAGTGAACCAGGCCATTGGCAGTATTACGATCCGCCATTCTGGAGGGGGATAAAGAGTACATGCCCTGGTTTATCCGATAGGAAAACATCGGCTGTCTGTCCAAGTACTCTGTCAAAGGTGAATTGAAGGGCAAGAACAAGCGCCATAAGAGCCAAAATTACCCGTCAATTTAGCTTTGACAGAGCACAAGTTGAAATTCCCCGGATGCGGGAGCATCCGGGGAATTTTCATTTCTCCTTCTTTGTGAGACTTGAAGGAGGGGTGAGCAGTTACGTTGATTTTATTCATTGCCTGGCCAACTGACCAGGGAAAAGACTCGCCAACTGGCTAGCCCACAAATGCGCCAAATGCCCGATGTGCTTGAGAAGCTTTCATTATATACTACAATTGCAGCATAGTGTGGTTGGAGAAGGAACAAAAGCCTTATCGCGAACGTATACATATAGGGAATGCAAATAGGCAGGACATTGGATTGAGTTGAGAGATTAGGTAGTACTGGAAAGGGTGATCACGATGAACAAGAGACGCATCTTAAATCTGATCGCGCGAAGTAGTCTGTTTATCCTGATTCTCAGCCTGGGCACGGTGGCGGCACTGGCGGTGGGCGAGAGGGCCGGGGTGGCCCTATCTGATTTGTCCGGTGCGGCGGTTCAGGCTGTAACCACGGCTGCTTACGACGACGTCGTATACGCCAGTATGACCGGCGGCCCGCAGCCGACCGGGATTTACCGTAGTGACGACAATGGTCGTACCTGGCAAGTCATCAGTCCTGGCCCGGGCGTAGCCGTTAGCGCGCTGGCCGTGGATCCCAGGAACAAGATGATGCTCTACGCCGGCACTGGCGGTGGCGCGGCCGATACGACCTACAGCCTGTGGTTCAGCGAAAATGGAGGCGTGACGTGGCACAAGTTTTCTCTAGGTTTGCCCGTCACCCCTGAGGGTATGATCCCCGGCGTGACCAGTCTGGCGGTAGACCCGCATCGGCCACAGGTGCTTTACGTAGGTACTGATGATCACGGTGTGTACCGCTTCGATGTAGAGCGCGATAGCTATGGCTATGAACTGATCGGCGGTGTCTCGTTGTACACTGCCCACGTCAATGGCCTGGTGGTGGGGGCGGACAGCCGGTTGTATGCG
>JAHELX010000694.1 GCA_024643945.1 Anaerolineales bacterium | reverse complement strand
CCGGAAAAGGGCAGCGCCGCCATCGCCGCCCGCTACGCCCGGAAACCGATCATCAACGCCGGCGACGGCGACGGCGAACATCCGACCCAGGCACTGCTCGACCTGTTCACCATTCTGGAAGAGCTGGATACGATCGACGGATTGACCATCGCCATGGTTGGCGACCTGCGCTACGGCCGCACCGTCCACAGCCTGACCGAACTGCTGCTCAATTACGAGGTGCGGCTGCGCTTCGTCAGCCCCGAAATCCTGCGCATGCCTCTCAACCTGATGAACAAGGTGCGCGACGCCGGCTACGACGTGCGCGAGACCTACGACGTGCACGACGTCATCGGCGAGGCCAACGTGCTGTACGTGACCCGCGTCCAGAAAGAGCGCTTCAGCGACCTGGCCCAGTACGAGCAGGTGAAGGAGTACTACAAGATCACGCCCGAACTGCTGGACGGGGGCCAATCCCCCATGGTCGTCATGCACCCGCTGCCCCGGGTGAACGAGATCAGTTACGAGGTGGACGAAGACCCGCGCGCCGCCTATTTCCGCCAGGTACGCAACGGCCTCTACATTCGCATGGCGTTGCTGGCGGCGGTGCTCAACCCAAGATAGCGAGGATCCCATGAATGTTTTCGACCGCATTCAACACCGCCAGGAAACCCTGGACAGCGCTCTCTGTCTCGGCCTGGACCCACGCCCGGAATGGTTCACGGCGGCCGACCGGGCCGCACCCAACCGCTGGCTTGCCTGGGGACGGCGGCTCATCGAGGCCACGGCCGACTACGTCTGCTGTGTCAAGCCCAACAGCGCCTTTTACGAAGCCGGCGGCCTGGAAGGCATCGAAGGCCTGCGCGCCACCATCGCCCTGGCCCACCAGCAGGGCCTGCCCGTCTTGCTTGATGTCAAGCGGGGCGACATCGGCAGCAGCGCCCAGGCCTACGCCCGCGCTGCCTACGAGTGGCTCGAGGCCGACGCCGTAACCATCAACCCCTATCTTGGCGCCGACGCCGCCATGCCCTTCCTGCAAGACCCGGAACGAGGCGTCTTCGTGCTGTGCCACACCAGCAACCCTGGCGCGGGCGAGTTCCAGACGCGCCTGGTCGGGGGGCGCCCCCTCTACGAAGTAGTGGCCGAACGCGCAGCGGGTTGGAGCCAGCGCGTGGGCCTGGTCGTGGGTGCCACCTATCCCGAAGCGATCGCCGAGGTCCGCCGGGTGGCGCCCGAGGCCTGGCTACTGCTGCCCGGCATTGGCGCCCAGGGGGGCGACCTGGAGGCGGCGGTCGCCGCTGCGGGGGCGCGTTTCATCCTTCCCACTTCACGCGCCATTGCCACGGCAGAGGATCCGGCCGCGGCGGCGCGGACGCTGCACGCCGAGATTGCGGCTGCCCGCACCAGGCACGCCAGGGTTCTCGACCGGGAGACGGGCCGCGAGCCAGAACAGCTCGTGAGCCCTCCCCGGCAGAGGCTGATCCTCGACCTGCACCGTATCGGGGCCGTCCAGTTCGGCCAATTCACCCTGGTCAGCGGCCTGTCGTCGCCGATCTACATTGACCTGCGCCTGTTGCCCTCCGATCCCCCTACCCTGGCGCGCGCCGCCGCCGCCTACGCCGAGCTGCTGCGCGGCCTGAGCTTCGACCGGCTGGCCGCGATTCCCTATGCGGCCCTGCCTATCGGGGCCGCGGTGGCGCTCCAGACGGGGCAGCCGCTCATCTATCCGCGCCAGGAGGTCAAAGACCACGGCCGCCGCCGCGCCGTCGAAGGCCACTTTGCACCGGGGGAGCGGGTCGTCGTCCTGGACGATCTGATCACCACCGGCGGCTCCAAAATCGAAGCGGTGCAGGCCTTGCGCGACGCCGGCCTGATCGTCGAAGACGTCGTCGTCTTGATCGACCGCCAGGCCACAGGTGCCGCGGACCTGGCCGCCCACGGCCTGCGCCTGCACGCCGTCCTCACCCTGCGCCAGATCGTGGCCGTCCTGGCTGCGCAAGGCGCCATTTCCAGCGCTGAGCGGGCGGCGGTCGAAGAATATCTGGGCGGCCCATGAGCGCAACACCTGCCCTGCCAATCGACCTGTGCGGCATCACCCTGCCCACGCCCTTCGTGCTGGCCAGCGGCATCTTGGGGACCAGCCCCAGCCTGCTGGCCCGGGCGGCGCGGCTTGGCGCCGGCGCGGTGACCGCCAAATCGGCCGGGCCGCTGCCCCGGCGCGGGCATCCTAACCCGATTGTGGTAGACTGGGGCGGCGGGTTGATCAACGCCGTGGGGCTGCCCAACCCGGGCGCAGAACGCCAGGCCGAACTGCTGGCCCAGGCCAAAGCGACGCTGCAACCCCTGGGGGTGCCGCTCATCGCCAGCATCTTCGCCGGCACAGCCGAGGAGTTCGCCATGGTCGCCCGCACCGTGCTGGGCGCCCGCCCCGACCTCCTGGAACTCAACATTTCCTGCCCCAACGTCCACGACGACCTGGGCCAGCCCTTTGCGGCCAGTTGCGCGGGCGCGGTCAGCATCGTCGAAGCGGTGCGCCCCGTCTGCGACGTACCCCTCTTCGTCAAGCTGGCTCCCAACGTCCCGGACATTGGGCACATCGCCGCCGGTGCCGTCGCCGCCGGTGCCGACGGCATCACCGCCATCAACACCATGCCCGGTATGGTGATTGATGTGGAGAGCGGTCAGCCTGTGTTGACGAATAAGAGCGGCGGGCTCAGCGGACCGGCCATCAGGCCCATCGCCGTGCGCTGTATCTACGAAATCGCAGAGGCCGTGCCGGGCGTGCCCATCATCGGCACCGGCGGCGTCACGACCGGGCGCGACGCGGCAGAACTGATCATGGCCGGCGCGACGGCGGTGGGCATCGGCAGCGCCGTGTATGTGCGCGGGCTGGAGGTCTTTCAGAAGCTCACGCGTGAGTTGGTCGAGTTTATGACGGCCCATGGCTACGCCAGGATAGACGAAATGGGCGGACTGGCCCACCGGGAGATATAGTTGTGATTACGCCCACAGCCCACGAGCTGAAACCCGCATTCCGGCCCGAGGGCCCGTTCGGCTGCCTGCCGCGCCCGGCGACGATCCTGGAAATTCACGTCGACAACTATCGCATCCGCACCTTTGTCCTGGATGCGTCCATGCCGGGGGCGCAGCCGGGCCAGTTCGTGATGGCCTGGATTCCCGGCCTCGAGGAAGCACCTTTCAGCCTGGCCCACAACGCACCGGTGACACTCACCGTGGCCCGGGTGGGTCCTCTAACCGAGGCCATGCACCGCCTGGGCGTGAGCGACCGGTTGTGGCTGCGCGGGCCCTATGGCCAGCCCTTTCGCGCCGAAGCGGCTGCTCAAAAGCCCCTGCTCGTCGGCGGTGGCTACGGCGTCGCCCCCCTGGCCTACCTGGCCCAGGTGCTGCTGATTTACAGCCAACACCCGCTGGCGCTAATCGGCGGGCGCACTGACGCCGACGTCATCGGGGTCGAGCGCTTTCAGCAACTGGGCGTGCCTACCATTGTCACCACCGAAGACGGCTCGTTGGGCCAGGCAGGTCTCGTCACGGCCCCGGTGGAACGTTGCCTCCGGGCTGGCGAGGGCGATGTATTGTATGGTGTCGGGCCCCATGGCATGCTGGAAGC
>JAHELX010000098.1 GCA_024643945.1 Anaerolineales bacterium | reverse complement strand
CGATGCAGAGACGGGAAGATGTCGCTGGCTTCATTGCGGCCTTCACGGGAAGCCACCGCTACATCCTGGATTATCTAGTCGAGGAAGTTCTCTATCAGCAGCCCGAAGAGGTTCAGACCTTCTTATTGCAGACTGCTATTCTTGATCGGTTGACCGGGCCGCTGTGTAACGCCGTCACCCTGAACCGCATCCGGGACCTGCACCCAGGACAGGCTGGATGGGGAAACAGTCAAGAAATGCTGGAGCGGCTGGAGGCAAACAATCTCTTTATTATGCCACTGGACGAGGAGCGGCGTTGGTACCGTTATCACCATCTTTTCGCCGGTCTTCTTCGCAACCAACTTGGCAGGATACAGCCTGACCTCCTGCCCACGTTACATTGCCGGGCCAGCGATTGGTATGAAAGGAACAGACTGCCTGCCGAGGCAGTGGGGCATGCATTGGCAGCCGGCGATCTCGAACGAGTGGCGCGCCTGGTCGAGGGGAATGCCCTGGCTATGATGGACCACGGCGAGTTGACTACACTTGTGAAGTGGCTGGACGCATTGCCCGGAGAGCTTGTGCGCTCCCGGCCATGGCTCTGTGTCTTTTATGCCTGGACGCTGGTATATATTGGCCAGTTGGATGCCGTCGAAGCGTGGTTACAAGACGCCGAAAAATCGTTGGACGATCTAGACGGGCGTGCTGAAATCCCTACTCTGCCCCAGGGGAATGCCTCGCCAGGCAAAGTCAGTCAGGACATCGAAGGCCATATCGCCGCCATACGCGCCTATGTCGCAGCTTCCCGGGAAGAAATATCTCAGGCTATTGAATTTGCTCATCAGGCCATAAGCCTCTTACCCAAGCGGGACTTGATGGCGCGGAGCTTTGCCGCACTGGTGCTGGGCAGCGGATACCGGTATAGCGGAGACCTCGTAGCGGCATCCCAGGCGCTCGTCGAGGCTGTCGCCACAAGCCGGGCGGCCGGCGATAGCCACCTGGCTATTCTTTCTAGCTGCAACCTGGCGGGGCAATTGATATATCAAGGACAGCTCCGCAAGGCAGCCGCCATTTTTCGGGAGCTGCTGCAACCTGTGAGTCCCGCTCTCCCCCTCTCCTCGAAGGGGGAGAGCGGAGGCGGGGCTAGTGTTCGCCGCTTGCCGTTCACAGGACTTGCATCCACCGGCCTCGCCACTGTGCTGCGGGAGTGGAACGACCTGGAATCTGCAGGGCGCCTGGCAAGAGAAGGCCTGGAACTATCCAAACAATGGGGGCAGGCGGAGATCTTGATGCACGGCTACGTTGAACTGGCGCAAGTGCTACAGGCGCGCGAGAATGAGGACGAGGCGCTCGACGCAGTCCGGAGGGCCAGGCAGATTGCGCGCGGCGTGGCACCTCTGTTCGTCGACACTACGGCCGCAGTAGAGGCACGGCTGTGGTTGGCGCAAGGGGATGTAGCAGCGGCGGCGCGCTGGGTGCAGGAGAGCGGGGTGAGCGTTGACGACGAACTCAGTCTCCGGCACGAGCTCCTATACACTACGCTGGCTCGGGTTCTCATCGCTCAGGGCAAGCATCGTGAAGCCCTGGGACTGTTGGCGCGACTGCTGGAGGTGGCAGAGGCAGCGGGTGCGATAGGGTATGCAATCGAGAATCTGGTACTGCAGGCGATAGCCTTGCAGGCACAAGATGAGATAGATCAGGCCTTGGCCACCTTAGAACGTGCGCTCGCTCTTGCTGAGCCGGAGGGCTACGTCCGTACCTTTGCGGATGAGGGCGCGCCAATGGCGGGGCTGTTGCGTAAGGCTACCGCCTGGGGCCTTTACCCCGACTATGTGGATAAGCTGCTAGCCGCTTTGGAAAGTGAAATGAAGGGCGAGCGAAAGACGCCGTCTTCCAGTCCATCACCTGTCATCCCTGGCCCTGGGTCTTCTCCTTGGGTCGAACCTCTCAGTGAGCGGGAGATCGAGGTATTGCGACTGATCGCTGCTGGTCTGTCGAATCGAGAGATCGCCGACGAGCTTTTCCTGGCGGTTGGCACAGTCAAAAAGCACATCAACAATATCTTCGGTAAATTGAGCGTCCGTAAGCGTACCCAGGCCGTGGCCCGCGCCAGAGAATTAGGTATGTTGTGACGCTCATGGGGTGTCGTCTGCCCGGCATCCCCTCGTGAGCTTTAGTAGGCTCACGAGGGGACTTTTTTTATTGCCCTCCACCCGTTGCCCAAAATAAACCCCCTAATACGCCTTTTGGTCGCTGACATCTTCCCTGGTTTACTGATATGCTATAGGCAGATAAGACAGCAAGGCTTAAGCACACGGTGATTGCTATGAGTAAACAAGAGGTTAAACAAACAACAGCCGAGGATATCTCCCTCAACGAACAGGATCACGAACCCCAGACTTCGCTCGTAACAGGTGACTTGTATCAGATCAAAGTCAAAGGACATCTGGACAGCAGTTGGTCCCAATGGCTCAACGATCTATCCATAATCCACGAGGAAGATGGCGTGACTCTGCTGGTAGGCCCCATCGCTGACCAGTCTGCATTGCACGGTCTACTCATCAAAATACGCGACATGGGCCTGCCGCTGCTTTCCGTGAATTGCATCAGCACTGGCCAGGAAGAGGATCCCGGACAACCAATCTGAGGCGTATTACCCAAATAAAACCCAAGAAAAGGAGATCAACTATGAACACCGGTTTTGCAAACAAATTTGAAACAGAGAACAGGGGATTTACTACGCTATCTCCCAAGAAGAGCCTATCAGTATCGATCAGAGTTTATGCCAGCCTGGTTGCGATGCTCGTGATGATCAAGATGATACTCGCACTTACGCCAGTGCGGGTAATCGTGCCGGCGCAAGCGGCGGGTTCCAGTTGGCAATTTCTCATTCCACTCACAATTTTGGGCTTGGTTGGCGTGTGGTTGTCTCAGAAAACAGGCTTCCCAGAGATGTGGGGGGCTTCCCCTAAGCAATGGTTCCTAATCCCTGCGGTGCTTGGCTTGGGTGCAGCCGGCATACTCATCCTGCTTGACCTGATTCAGCCTCTGGGGGCAATCAATGTACCATTCCCAATCTCAATCCTGTTTTACACGCAGGGAGGGATCGAAACCGAAATAATCTTGCACCTGATTCCAATCCCGCTTCTTCTCTGGTTGATCTCTTCCTTAATCCTGCGAAACAGATGGCAGGATCAGGTTTTCTGGGGTGTGGCTATCGTGCTGTCCCTGTGCGAACCGCTCGGTATGATCAGTGTGATATCTCAGACGGGCCTGCTGGAGCAATCGATTATTCCCATATTTATGATAATCGTGTCCTATAGCATGAATCTTATCGGCGCGTATCTCTTCAGGAAGTTTGGGTTCCTGGCTCCCCTCACGATGCGCCTCTCACTTTACCTGGCATGGCATGTTGTTTTCGGCGCACTTATGAAGGTGTGAGGCGCTGGCTGACAATTCACCGGGGCGGACGCGTTGGCCGTGTGTCCGCTGAGTTCCCAGCCGGTGGATTTTCTACCAAGAGCCAGAAAAGTCCCGGTTCCCCCAGATGTCCGAGGCATCTGGGGGAATTTCATTCCAGCAACTCCACACGAATTGACGGCACTTGTTCTAATGGCTATAATATCGTTATTCGATAACGAAAGTCGATAACCTGGAATTACCCATGCTGCGCAGTCTATTTCTCGGCTTTATTAAATTGCATATCCTATACCACGCCGGGCAAGGGCCAGTCTATGGGCTGTGGCTCATCGAGGAATTGGCATACCACGGTTACAAGCTCAGTCCCGGCACCCTTTATCCGACCCTGCACGGCCTGGAAGAGCAGGGCTACCTGGTCAGCGAGAAGCAGGCAGTGGAAGGGAAGGTCCGCCGCTATTACCGTATCACGCCCCAGGGTGTGGCTGCCCTGGCTGAGGCGCGACAAAAAGTGGCTGAACTGGCCGGCGAGATTATGGACGAGGCAAGCGGCGTCTGAAGCTGTCACCAAGAGGAGAGCATAGTGCAAGCGGTCACGACTCAATCTGAAAAACCAAAGGTGGCTCTGCGCGATCTGCCACGCAACGTGTGGGTGGTCACCGCCACCAGTTTCTTCACCGATATCTCCAGCGAGATGGTCATCAATCTCATCCCTCTCTTCCTGGCCGACGTGCTGGGGGTGCGGACCGGCATCATTGGGTTGATTGAGGGCATTGCCGAGACGACGGCGAGCCTGCTCAAGGTTCTGTCCGGCTGGCTGAGCGACCGCCTGGCCCAGCGTAAATGGCTGACGGTGGCTGGCTACGCTCTGTCCACCGTTGCCAAGCCGTTTTTGTACTTCGCCGCCACCTGGGGCTGGGTGCTGGGTGTACGCTTTGCCGATCGGGTAGGCAAGGGGGTGCGCACCGCGCCTCGCGATGCGCTGGTCGCCGATAGTATTGACGAACGTCACCGGGGGCTGGCCTTTGGCCTGCACCGGGCGGGCGACACGGCCGGCGCCGTCGTCGGGCTGCTGATCGCATTGGCCGTGGTCTGGGCGGCGCAGGGGGGCAGCCTGGCCTTGGCCCGGCCGACCTTTCAGACCGTGGTGTTGTTCAGCATCGTCCCGGCGATATTGGCCGTCCTGGTGCTGGCCGTGGGTGGCCAAGACGTGCCGGTAACGAAGGAGATGCATCGTCCCCCCAGCTTGTCACTGCAAGGCTTTGACGCTCGCTTCAAAGGCTTTCTCTTCATTATCATTCTTTTCACCCTGGGCAACTCATCGGATGCTTTTCTTATCCTGCGTGCACGGGAGCGGGGTCTGAGCACGCTGGGAGTGATGGGCATGCTGGTGACCTTCAACCTGGTCTACGCCCTGATCTCTGGCCCGGCAGGGGCATTGTCGGATCGAATTGGACGCCGCCGGCTCATCGTCGGCGGCTGGCTGGCCTATGGGTTCATTTATCTGGGCTTTGCATTGGTGGGGGCTGCCTGGCAGGTTTGGCTGCTCTTCGCCTTGTACGGCATATACTACGGGATGGCGGAGGGCACGGCCAAAGCGATGGTGGCCGACCTGGTGCGCCCCGATCAGCGGGGCACAGCTTATGGTGTATTCAATGCCGCTGTGGGGGTGACCGCTTTCCCGGCCAGTCTCATCGCCGGGGTCTTGTGGCAAGGGGTCGCCGGCTGGAAGGGAGTGGGGCCAAGTGCGCCTTTCCTCTTCGGGGCGGGGCTGGCGCTGGTGGCTGTGGCGCTGCTGGTGCTGTGGTTACCAAGAGGGGAGGCCGCCGGGTAACTATCAGCGAATGCTCACAAGCCTTGTGAGGGAGCACAAAGAGGCAAAAGACACCAAAAAGTGGTATACTCATAGGGATGAGTTGGAAAGGAGTGCGATGCATGGTACGATTAGGAGCCCATATGTCTATCAGTGGCGGCGTAGACACCGCCTTCGACCGGGGTGAGGAGATCGGCTGTGACGCGATGCAAATCTTCACCAAGAACAACAACCAGTGGCGGGCAGCTCCCTTGAAAGAGAAATCGGTCGAGCGCTATCATCAACGGCAGGTCGAGACGGGCATCACCCCCGTAGTGGCCCACGCCTCGTATTTGTTGAACCTGGCCACGCCCGAAGATGAACTCTGGCACAAGTCCACCGACGCCCTTGTGATTGAGATGGAGCGTTGCGACCTGCTAAATATTCCTTATCTGGTCATTCACCCTGGCTCGCATGTCGGATCGGGCGAGGAAGCGGGTATCGCACGTATCGTCGAAGCATTGAACATCGCCCATGACCGTCTGCCCGATGCGCAGGTGAAAATCACCCTGGAGACCACCGCGGGTCAGGGGACCAACCTGGGCCACCGGTTTGAGCATCTGGCGGCGATGATTGACGGGGTAGAGGCGGGTGACCGGCTGGCTGTTTGCTACGACACATGCCACACGTTGGCGGCTGGCTACGACTTCCGCACGCCCGAGGGCTACACTCAGGTATTCAAACAGTTCGACCAAATCATCGGGCTGGAGCGTCTGACGGTTTTTCACTTCAACGATTCCAAGCAAGATCTGGACAGTCGTGTGGACCGGCATGCCCACATCGGCGAGGGATTCGTGGGATTAGACGGCTTTCGCCACATCGTAAACGATGCGCGCTTCCAGGAGATCCCTATGCTGCTGGAGACACCTAAGTCGAAGGATATGCATGAAGACGTGGAAAACCTGGCCCAATTGCGGGCGCTCATCGCCGAATGACACCCTACAGTCACGTTCGCAAGCGGCATAATCGGCCGGAAGATGCTTCTCCATCTGCCATACCTGGCCGGAAATGCCGATCTAGCGGAGCCGGGGTGGTGGAACTGGCTCAACGGCAGCGTCGGATAGTGGCGCGGAGGAAGTCTCCATATCACCGGGCGTCGCCACGCGCTCCTGTACCTTTCCCCCGGCCAGAGAAGCGAAGATACCAGCCACGCAGAGACCGCAGAAGAGGGTGAAGGCGATGTTGATGCTGGTCATTAGCTGCGGCGCGACGGCGGGCGTGAGCGCCACCGGACCGATGTATATGGCAAAGATGGTAGCTGTTATACCGGAGCTGAACATCAACCCGAGTTGGCGCATGGTGGTCACTACGGCCGAGGCGACGCCGTAGTACCTCTTATCCACGGCATTCATCACCACGCTGGTATTGGGCGAGGCGAAGAAGGCGAACCCTACGCCCAGCAGCATCAGAATCAACACCACTGCCCAGACCGGGGTCTGCATCCCCAGGCGTGAAAACAGGAAGAGGGCCACGGCCGTCACGCTCATGCCTATGGAGGACAGACGACTGGCGTTCATCCGGTCGGCCATGTGGCCCGCTGGCGCGGAGAGGAGAGCCTGGACAAAGGGCTGGGCAATCATGATGAGGCCGGCCGTCTGGGGAGTGAACCCCTTGACGTTCTGCAGATAAAGGCTGAGCAGGAAGGCGACGGACGCGCTGGCGCTAAAGTTGATGAGGGCGGCGAGGTTGGCGAGGGCGAAGACGCGATTGCCCTTGAACAATCCGACATTGAGGACGGGGCTCTGCACCCGCCCTTCCCACCACGCGAAGACTCCTAACACTGCCACACCCGCCGCTATGCACCCAAGACCAGAGGGATTGGGCAGCAACGAAACTCCAAACATGGTCAACGCCAACGACAGGCCGTAGATCACCGAGCCGGCGGTATCAAACTTCTCCCCCCGGGCGTCCGCCCACTCACCCTTCAAGCGCGTGGCGATGATAGCTGCCATGAGGAGCGCCAGGGGCACCATAGTGAGATAAATGCTGCGCCAGCCAAACTGCTGGGTCAGCATCCCGCCCAGCACCGGTCCCAGAGAACTGCCGGCATACTGGGCAGCGGTGCTCAGGCCCAGGACACGCCCCCGCTCCTCCCGGGGATAGACGGAGGTCAGGATGGCTACGGCGGCTCCAAAAAACATGGCCGCGGAGATGCCCTGGAAGACCCGTAGGGTCAGCAACATCGGTCCGTTGACCGCAAAGGACACCAGCAACGATGTCACCGAAAAGAGCGTCCAGCCGATGGCGAACAGCTTCTTGCGGCCGTAAATGTCGGCCAGTCGCCCCATAGGGAGCATGAAGATGGACGAGGCCAACATAAAGATCGTGAGCACCCAGGGCACAGTCACGGCGTCCAGGTGGAGTTCCTTGGCCATGGTGGGCAGGGCAATGTTGAGGCAGGCACCGATGAAGGGATTGATAAACGAGGAGACGAGGCAAACCGTCAGGGCTGTCCGCCGCATAGAAGCAGTGCTTGGAACCTGGTTTGCGGGGGAAGAAGCGGGCTTCGATAAGGTGGGCATATCCGCATTGCTCCTGGTGTGTTGATGACCCTCACCATTTTCTTCTCCCGTCACACTGTTGTGTACATCGCATTTCTCGCAAGTGATGCAAATATGCCGCCGACACATAGGATGGCAAAAGTCACAAAGGCAACCTTGGTGCTTTTCAGAAGCAGTGGGTAGTACTCTGGTTTGATCGCAACTTTCCCCATGAACACTGAGAAGGTCAGCGCCGCAATCCCCATGCTGAGCATCTGCCCGATCAATCTCGCTGTACCTTGCATTGCCGAAGCTACTCCGTAATGTCTTTTGTCAATGGCACTCATGACGGCATTTGTATTGGGGGAAGCGAAGAGGGCCAGTCCAAACCCGACGAGGATCAGGTTGGCTATGAGAAGCCCAATAGGTGTTGCTTCATCCAAGCAAGCAAACAGACCCAGCGCTATGGTACTGACCGCCATGCCCAGTGAGGCGAGTAGGCGGGGTTCAATCCTATCGGACAGTTTGCCCACGGGGGCCGAGAAGACTGCCTGCACGATGGGTTGCGATACAAGGATGATGCCTGCATCCCGGGGGCCCAGTCCTTTGATATACTGCAAGTAGAGGCTGAGCAGAAAGCTCATGGAATAAGTTCCGGTAAAATTGATCAGGGTCGCCAAGTTCGAGAAAGTAAAAGTCCGGTTCCCCCGGAAAAGGTCAAAATTCAAGGCTGGGCTCTCGACCTTGGTCTCCCACTGAACAAAAATCACAATCCCTATCACGCCCATGAGGATGAGCCACGCGCTGGACAACTCGGGCAGCAAAGAAAACCCATACATGACCAAGAGAAGCGTGCAACCATAGATGATTGAGCCAGTCCAATCGAATCTTTCCCCCTTAGCCTCCGCCCATTCCCCGGTCAATTTGTAGAGACTGGCAACCAGGACGATCAGGCCCAGCGGCAGATTCACTAAAAAGATGCTTCTCCAGCCCAACTGGTTCGTCAGCAAGCCGCCAAAGAACGGACCGAACGAGAAACCCAACTGAACAACAGTTACATTGATTCCGAGAACTTGCCCCCTTTTCTCCGCAGGATATACGCTCGTCAGAATGGCTATGCCAGTTGCGAAGATCAGCGCGGCTCCGATACCCTGCAGGATTCGGAAAACAATCAACATTTCAATAGAAGTGGATACGGCCAGAAGGAGGGACGCGATGGTAAACACAAAAGCGCCGTAGACAAAGAACCTCTTCCTCCCGTAGATGTCAGCTAACCTCCCGAAAGGAACCAGAAACATGGCGGCGGCCAGGAGAAAACCAGTCGCAATCCAGCTTAGCGAAATCGCGTCCGCCACGAATTCTGTGCCAATCGAGGGCAGTGCAATATTCAGCGAGGATGCCGTGGATGTGATCAGGAAGTATGATATGGTCACAGCGAGCAAGGCCCACCGTCTGTTTTCAACACTAGTCAAGAGGCTCGCTGCTCGATCTGTTTCTGGCAAGATGAGTGTCGCGTTTTCGGATTTCATCCGTCTCGGTTTCCTGAATCGGTTAGTTGGATTTCGCAAAAAAACCACCCCGCCGGGTCTGCAGTGAATGTACCCAGGGCCTTTCCAATGTAAAAATTCTACGTTGGCCCCGCGACATCCCAGCCGATCCGGCCGGGGCGGTTTTGGCTACCAGGATATGCTCAACCGGAGGTCATAGCAATAAATTCGCTCCAATCAGGCTTGTGCGAAAAGTACGCTACTTTGCTACGGCGATACTTCCTCCAACACCCGGCCCCTGGTCTCGACCGCGAACAGCCAGGTGATGATGCCCGCGGCCAGTACCACCAGACCAAACACGAGCCAAGCCGTGTTGAGGCTGGAGGTCGCCATGATGTAACCTGTGACGATTGGACCAAGAACCGAGGCAACACGTAGCCAGGACGTACCGATGCTACTGCCCAGCGCTCGCAGCCGGGTGGGGTAGAGCTCTGGGTTGTACAGATACAGCGCGGCGTTCAATATACCAGTGCCCGTAGATGCAAATGTCGTCAGTGCCAGGACCGTAAAAAATGGAGTAGCAGGGCCCATCAACCATAACGTCAGCATGGCCGCTGCAGCGGCTAATAATCCACCTGTGAACCAGACTTTGCGCCCTACGATGTCAAAGTACCATGCCACGAACAGACTCACGCACAGACTGAACAACCGTGTGATCATGGTCCAAAACAGTGACTGGCTAACCGGGAGCCCGAAAACCGTCATCCACAGGGTCGGGAACCATGTCGTGAGGCCATAGGTCAGGAAGTAGGAACCAAACCACATGACCCAAACCGTAAGCGTCCGACGCAGGTATCTGCCCTCGAAAAGCTCCTTCACGTGCGTTTTCTTGGCAACCATGGTGGGCCCAAGAACGACCGGTGACAGTTCAACTTTGCCACCCCGGCTTGCATCCGCCTCAATACTGCTTAAAACCTCCTCGGCCTCGTCCAATCGCCCATGGGTAGCTAACCAGCGGGGTGACTCGGGCAAATGGCGCCGCATGAAGATGATGGCCAACGCCGGCAGCGCGCCAAGGACGAACATGGACTGCCAGCCGAGGCGTGGGACGAGCAAATACCCGGCTAGCGAGGCGATAAAGATGCCAAGGCCGAAGACGTACTCGTACAGCACCACAAAGCGCCCACGGCCCTTTGCTTTAAAGATCTCGTTGATGTAGGCGGCCGCGACGGGTACCTCGCCCCCCAGTCCAACGCCTTGAATCAAGCGGAAGACAAGAAGCGAGTTATAGTCCCAGGCAAATGCACAGAGCAGGGAGAAGATGCTCATAACGACGACACTCCACTGCAGTGCAATTATGCGGCCCTTACGCTCAGCCAGCCAACCAAAGAACAACGCTCCCGCGATCTGCCCAATATAGCCTGTTGAGATAAGATTGCCGATGTTCCCCGGCCTGAGCTGCCAGAGCGGAACCAGGACTGGCAAGATATACGCGATCGTCAGCGCGTCGAAGGCGTCAAAGAAGGTCGCCGTACCAACAATAACGCGCGCCTTCATGTGCCAAGAGGAAGCTGGTATACGTTCGATGCGCGCGACTATCTGCCGCGTTCTTTGTTCATCAATTTGCAAAGCGGCCTGCTCCGCCTCTTGCGATATCGCTGTGGTTGACATTGAAAACCTCCTTTTTGAGTTGTCTTTGAGCGTTTTCTGTAGCTGCGAGAGATCCCCGTCAGTGCACCTTTTGGTAGATCGCGAACCACTGGAAGGCTGGACGCTGACCTTCCAGCTAGCTGAAGCACCAGTCTAGCTGACACGCCTGGTTTGAACTAGGGAAAGAAACGCTTCATGGCTGCCGCCTCGATCAAATTGAAACCAGTGCGCTTTAGCAATTCGCACAACTTTGCTTCCTTGGCAAGTGAGCTGATAAGGCCTGGAAGGCCTGCAAGAGGCCTTCCAGGCCCGCTCCCTGGGCGAACTGCACAACGCCACAACTGGCTAAGCGGCGGGGAAGAGCTTCTTGATCGTTGTCCCCTCGATCACATTCAGGCCAGTGCGATGCAACAGTTCCCGTAGCTCGCGCACCTCCTCTACCTTGGGCTTCGGTAGCGGTGGTCGCATAAAGGGCTCCGGAATAAGGCCGCGCAGCCAACACGCGATCTTGTAACGGATGTGGAGCCTTGAGAAGTCCGAGTACACATATTCGTGCAGTTCAGCCAGTCCGGCATCCCAGATATCGCGAGCTGCTTTTGCATCGCCACGGCGCCACGCGAGGATGTGGTCGATCATCGGCTCCATAGCGTAATTGTAGGATCCAGAAACCGTGCCGTCGAACTGCCCGGTCGCCAGATTCTCATGAAAGCGGGATGCCGCAGCACCCAGGATTGCCACATGCCGGTGGAAGGTACGTAGCCCACGTGCGATGATGCGGTAACCGTCATAGCTATACGTCATCTTCCAGCCAATGATCTGGGGCACCTCACTGCACATCTTGAGTGTCGCGGACAACGGCAAGCCGACGCCGAAAGTAGGACCGCCCGGGGCCACAGGGTGCGTGATGGCCGGCAGGCCAACGGCGTCGCAGATCTCCTTCGCCATATCCACCCAGACCTCAGGGTAGCGCTCGGCATTCCAAGAACATGTTACATCCATGGCACCCATCGGGGGAATAAGGAAGGTCCCATTCGCCCCCGCTGCCTTCGCGTCGCGTGCTACCTCCACGCTCTCCTCGGTTGTGAGACCAATAACGCCGGCGAATACAGGTACCTTGCTGCCGCACTCTTCTACTGCGATCTCCACGTTGCGCCGCTTCTCTTCCCGTGTGAGGTAGAAAATCTCTCCTGCCTCCGGGTTGATGATGATGCCGCCTCCGGCGTCGACAAACTTCGGTTGCATAAAGTAGCGCAGCAAGCTACGAAGTCCAGCTTCGTCTACCTGATACGTGCCTGGCCTATAAGGCGTAACCACGGCGACGTAAAGACGGTCGTATTTTTCTGCCATATTCTACCTCCCAAGAATTCTTATTCAGCGCGATCAGCAGACGGAAGGGGAGAGGTGGGACGCCGCACCACTATTTCTCCTCCCCCGATTTGCACTTGGCTCAAGGGGACTACAGCTTGAGATGTGGCACGCCCTTCGCGAGAATCTGGTCCTTGCGGCGCAGGGTATTCTCAAAATCCGACCGGCTGATGATGCTTTGGCCCGTCTCCTGGGTGATCTGGTAGATCGCCTCGGCCTCTTCCTGCCTGGGCGGCGGCATCGGCGGCCGCTGGAAGGGATGTGAAATCAGTCCGCGAATCCACGTGGCCAGTTTGTAGCGAATATGGAGTCGCGAATGATTGGAGTAGACGTACTCATGGATCGGCATGACCCGGGTATTCCAGATCTCCTTCACACTCTTCATATCCCCGGCCTCCCACGCCAGGATATGATCCTGCATCCCCTCCTTGTTCCAGTTCCACGCTCCCTGCACATGTCCGTCGACAAGATCGCAGAGGAGAGCGGTATGGTAGCAGAAATGCGGGGCGTTCAGGATTCCGACGTGCCGTGGTAGAGATCGAAGGAATCTGGCGATTCGGAAATGGGCGGAATCCCTTCCATAAATCATCTTGTAGCCGACGATACTGGGGATTTCTTCCATTAGCATTTTCACCGACTGGATGGGAAGCGCCCCGCCCCATTCTGGCGTGCCCGGATGGGCCGGGTGGAGAATCAGTGGCAGTTGGGTGGCCTCGGCTACAGTCCTCACATGCTCTGTCCAGACCTCTGGGTTCTGAGCACCGTCTATCGCCGTCCCAACCTCCATCGTACCGGTTGGAGGAAACACGAAGATGCCATCAACGCCCAGGGACTTGGCCTGGAGCGCAGAGGCCACCACTTCATCCGGTCGCACCCCGTAGGCGCCGCAGAAAACCGGCATATCTGGGGGACGCTCTTCCATCACCACCTTGATGAGCTCGGCGCGCTCCTCAGGCGTCATGTAGAACATCTCGGAAGCCTCAGGGTTGGCGATCAGGGCTCCCTTGATTTTCAAGAATTTGGCGTCGGTTGTGAAGTACCGCACGAACTCTCTAAAGGCCTCCAGGTCGATCTCCAGGCTGTCCGGCTTGAAGGGAGTGACCAGAGCGCAATAGTATCGGTCGTACTTATCGGTATCAAACTTGGGAATCATTTTTCCTCCTCTTTTTAATCAAGGGGCTTTCTCAGAAAGCCCAAGCAGGCCCTTTTCACGTTTAGAGCGGCCAGCGCCCACCTGAGTGTAAGAGCCTTCAGGTCACCGTTTCTAACGAACAACGAATTTCCTATTTTGCCGATCACCTCCTTACTGCGATGTGTGAGCCTGGGATCATCAGCCCAACGTCCACTTGACTGAAAACCTTCACCAATCTGTAGGTTGACTCATGAAGGCTAA
>JAHELX010000693.1 GCA_024643945.1 Anaerolineales bacterium | reverse complement strand
GTCAAGCCCGTCTACGTCGTCGTCAACGCCGACGAAAGCGAACCGGGGACCTTCAAAGATCGGGAGCTTATCGAGCAAAACCCGCACCAGGTGATCGAGGGCATTGCCCTCTGCGCCTACGCCGTCGGTGCCGAGAAGGCTTATGTTTACGGGCGGGGCGAGTTCAAGGGACCCTTCGTGGGCTTGCAGCAGGCCATTGACGACGCCTACGACAAGGGCTATCTGGGACGCAATATTTTAGGCAGCGATTTCTCGCTGGATTTGTACACTCATCTGGGCGCTGGGGCCTATATTTGCGGCGAAGAGACAGCCCTGCTTGAGAGCCTGGAGGGTAAGCTGGGCCAGCCCCGCAACCGCCCTCCCTTCCCGGCCCAGGTCGGGCTCTACGCCAGGCCCACTGTCGTCAACAATGTGGAGACTTTGGCCAACGTGCCGCCTATCGTGCTTCACGGGGCGCAATGGTATCGCCAGTTTGGAACGGAGAGGAGCCCGGGCACCAAGATCTTTTGTCTGAGTGGACATGTAGTCAACCCGGGCAACTACGAACTGCCTTTGGGCACTCCGCTGCGCTATCTCATCGAGGAGTGCGGCGGCGGTGTGCCAGGCGGCCGGACGATCAAAGGCATTTTGCCGGCTGGTGCCTCGGCACCGATCCTGCCGGGTGATAGCCTCGACGTTCCGCTGGACTACGAGTCGGTGCAGGCAACCGGCTCGATGTTGGGCTCTGCCTCGTTCATCATAATGGACGAGACGGTAGATATGGTCTGGGCCGCCAGCAAAATGATCCACTTCTTCAAGCACGAGAGCTGCGGCAAGTGCAGCCCCTGCCGCGAAGGGACCTACTGGCTGGAAGACGTCTATCGCCGTCTGCGCGATGGCCGCTCCCGGCCCGACGACGTGAACCTGCTCCTCAATATCGCCGACCAGATGGATGGTAACTGTTTCTGCCTGTTGGGCGAGTTTTCCCTCAGTCCGGTACGCAGCAGCATCAAGCACTTCCGGGATGAGTACGAGGCGCTGTTGAAATGACCACGCTTGACTGGCAAGATCCGAATGAGTACCGAAAATATCACTCTTACTACTTTGAACATTACCTGTTTGATGAGATACGTTCCCGTTTCCATAAGCAGGGATGTTTATCAGTAGAAGACTTTTTCTGCATTGTGATCTGGAAGTCCAATCGGTCCAAATCCTATGTCGCCAAGCGGCTTCTTTCAAGCGATGAGGGAAAGAAGGGGCTCGACAAGGCAGTGGAAGCACTGGCCAGAGGGTTGTTTGCACGTTCGAACGCAGAGCTGAAGGAAAAAGACTACGTTACTTATGGGAATCGGAACCGTGGGGACTTCGCCTCCCGATAGCGTCGGCCATCCTGACGGTGCTCTATCCTGATGATTTCACTGTTTATGACTCGCAAGTATGTGATGCAGTGGGAGGCTTTCATAATCTGTACAATCTTGCCAATTTTGATAATCTTTGGCGTGGCTATGAGGAATATAAGCGCAAAGTAGAAGAAATCGCACCCCCAGGACTGCCTCTCAGGGATAAAGATCGCTATCTGTGGGGTAAAGCGTTCTATGAAAAGTTTACAGAGGACATTCGCAATAGCTTCAGGATCATAAATCGTTATGAAGGTCTATGATTTCAAGGTGTTACTAGAACCGGACGAAACTGGCGGCTACGTAGCGGTTTGCCCTCGCTTGCCGGGTTGCTATTCCCAGGGCGAGACAGTGGAAGAAGCACTGCAAAATATCGAGGAAGCCATTCTCCTTTGCCTCGAAGATATTCAGGCGCACAGGGAGCCGTTACCGGAAGTCTCTTAAACCTTGTAGGCGCTGCCAGAAGTTGGAGGAGGCGATGAAATATCGTGTTTTGGTTGAACAAGATGAAGATGGGATGTTTGTTGCCGAAGTACCAGCCTTGCCTGGGTGTATATCACAAGGACGCACCAGGGAAGAAGCCATACAAAATATTCAGGAAGCCATTGCTGGATATTTGGAGAGCTTAAGGGCACATAACGAACCCATACCCCCCTCAATTCATGAAGAAATCGTAGAGGTCACTTTGTGAGCGTTTTGCCCCGAATCTCCAGACGTGAAGTCGTTAGCGCCTTGCGTAAACTTGGTTACGAACAAGACAGGCAAAAAGGAAGTCTTATAGTCTTGAGACAAACTTCATATCCCCATCGTCGTATAGTCGTTCCAGACCACCGTGAGGTGTCGAAAGGGACATTGCGTGCCTTCATCCGTCAGGTAGGATTGACAGTAGACGAGTTTATCGAGCTATTGAGGGAATGATGACAGTAACCTTGACTATCGACGGCTGCCAGGTAACCGTCCCCCAGGGGACGCTCATCGTCGAAGCGGCCAAACAACTCGGTGTTGAAATTCCCGTCTTTTGCTACCATCCCAAGCTGGAGTCGGTGGGCATGTGCCGCATGTGCCTGGTGACGGTCGGCACTCCGGTAGTGGACCGGGCTACCCGCCAGCCCCAGCTTGACGCAGAGGGCAAGCCGGCCATCCGCTGGTTCCCCAAACCCCAGACTGCTTGCACCGTGCCTGTTTCCGAAGGGATGGTCGTCGTCACCGACAGCGAAGCCGTGGCCGCCGACCGCAAGGCGATTTTGGAGTTCCTGTTGACCAGCCACCCTTTGGACTGCCCCATATGTGACAAAGGCGGCGAGTGTCCGCTACAGGATCTCACCTACAAACACGGCCCTGGCGTCAGCCGTTTCGACTATGATAGCAAGCATCACGCTGCGAAGCACTACCCTTTGGGCGATCTGATCGTTTTGGACCGGGAACGGTGTGTTCTGTGTGCCCGCTGCACCCGCTTCCAGGCCGAGATCGCTCACGACCCGGTGCTGGCTATCGAGAATCGGGGGCGCGATGCAAAGATCGTCAGCTACTCCGACCCTGTTTTCGACAGCCACTATTCCGGCAACACCACCGACATCTGCCCCGTCGGCGCGTTGACCTCTCGCGATTTCCGCTTCCGGGCACGCCCCTGGGAGTTGACCAACGTTCCCAGCCTGTGCAACCACTGCGGGGTGGGTTGCAACACGGTGCTCAGCATGCGACGTGGCGAAATCCTGCGCATCATGCCGCGCCAAAACGAGACGGTTAACGAAATTTGGATCTGTGACAAGGGGCGTTTTGGACATCACTTTAACGGCAGCCCCTATCGACTGACTGCACCACTGATACGGCAGGATGGTAAACTGGTCGAAACTTCCTGGAATGAAGCTTTGCAACACGTCGCCGACCGGCTGGCCGCCATCAAAGAAGCACACGGCCCGGACGCCATAGGCGGCATTGCCGGCGCGCGTTTGCCCAATGAGGATCTGTACCTCTTCCAAAAGCTCTTGCGTCAGGTGATTGGGACTCACAACGTAGATCATCGGGTGGGGCTGAGTGCCACTATAGAGGATGACACAGTCTACACGGTTGGCGTGGGGACTGGCACCGACCTCGGCCGGGTAGGGCGCGACACGGCCATCCTCGTCGTGGGGAGCGACCTGGATGAGGAAGCGCCGATCCTCTATCTGCGTGTGTCGGGCGCTGCTCGCTACGGCGCAACTCTCATCAATGCTGGCGGCCGGCCCACCAAGCTCGAC
>JAHELX010000097.1 GCA_024643945.1 Anaerolineales bacterium | reverse complement strand
TGGCCGAGCAATTGAGTGTGGCTTTAGAAAGCGCGCGTCTCTACCAGGATACCCAACGCCGAGCCGTCCGCGAACGGTTGGCGGGCGAAGTCACCGCCCGTATGCGCGAAACGTTTGATGTGGAAACGGTGCTCAAGACCGCGGCCCAAGAGGTGCGCCAGGCTTTGGGCCTGCCCGAAGTGGTGGTCCGCTTAGCCCCTCAACCCATTATCCAGGCCGGAAACAGTGCCGGACAAAGTGAGAAATAGTCTAGTCGATGCAAAACAGATGTTACTCCGACCAATCCTGTGAAAAAAGTGTCTTAAGGTTGCAGCGTTAATGCGCCCCGGCGAGACGGAGGCAGCAATGACTGAGAAAGATAAAGTAATCCTATCACCCCAGCATTCCCTGGAGGAGCCAGAACAGGGCGAGCAATCTGTCGCCCAGATTTCGGACAATCAACGTCGCATGGCAAATCTGAAACGATTGACACTGGTTCTAGCCGTAGCCTCTGTTGCCGCGACGGGTTCCTATGCAGTGCTCTACTTCCAAATAGGGGCCTGGCAGTTGCTAGCTTACTCGGGTACTATAGCACTGCTGGCATCTGTCTGCCTACCTCTAGCTGGGTGGCTGGCCCGCCGGGAGCGGTTCGCAGCCGCCGGCTATTGTATCATTTTTGGTCTGATGCTGGCCTACGGCGCTGGCGAGTTGCTCTTTGCTGGCTCGACCCTATATCTCGCTGTGGGAGGTTTCTTGCTTGTCTTCCTGGCGGGCAGTATCGTCTTACCGCGTAAATGGGGTAGTTGGTTCACCATAGCTGGTTTGTACGCCGCCTACGTCTGGCTGGTCAATCGCTTCGAGCCATGGCCTCGCTACGATACTGCCCATTCCCTTGAGTTACGCACCTTTATAGTTGGTATAACTGTTGCCCTGATACTGGCAATGCTGTGGCAAATCGCCCGCGCCTTTCGCATTGGCACCATCCGCACCCGACTGCTCATCGCTTTTGTGATGATAGTCGTGCTGACGGCGTCCATCACTGGGGTCACTTCGGGTGTAATAGGCACGCAGAATTCACGGGATCGATCGATCAGACAGCTCGAATCGGTGGTGACTCTCAAAGAGTCTGAAGTGAAGCGTTGGGTCCGTGGCCTGCAAACTACGCTGGCTACTACCTTGATCGGAGAGGATGAGATCCGGCAAACGCATGTTATGTTACAAGCGTCATCGGATACTGGCGATTACCAGGAAGCCTATCACAAGTTGGGTGAGCGCTTCTCGCAGTTCGTAGAAAGGACAGGACAATTTGAAGAGCTGTTTTTGATGGATACCCAGGGTCGGGTGATCCTGTCCACCAATGTCACCCGTGAGGGTAAGACGCTCAGTCGTCAGACCTATTTCCTGGAAGGGTTGAAGGGGGATTATGTATCGTTTCCTTACTATTCGCCGTCGCTGGGCCAGGCGTCGGTGGTTGTCGTCCATCCGGAAACTGACTCCCAGGGGAAGGTGTTAGGTGTCCTGGCCGGCCGTGCCAGCCTGGCAACGTTGAACGAGATTATGCGTGAACCAGTCGGATTGGGCGAGACGGGTGAGACCTACCTGGTTGGAGTTGACCATGCTTTGCTGACCCAGTTGCGTTTTGCCGCGCCGCGCGAAACGGTAGGGACCACCCATGTCCACTCTGAGGGTGTCAATGCAGCGCTGGCTCAGACCAATGGCTCTGGCGTATACGAGAACTATGGGGGACAACCCGTGATAGGAGTCTACCATTGGCTGCCGGAACTCCAGGTGGCACTGCTGGCCGAGCAAGACCGGGCCGAGGCCTTTCGCACAACCTATACGGTACTGGCTATCAACACAGGCGTGGCACTGGCTGCCCTGCTAGCTGCTATGGGCGCCTCGCTGCTCATCACTCGGTCCATCGCTGCTCCGATAGCTAGCCTGGCCGAAACTGCCACGGAGATTGCGGCAGGTAACCTGGAACTTACCGCAAAAGTGGAGCGTGAGGACGAGCTTGGTGCGCTGGCACGGGCTTTTAACAGTATGACCGGCCAGTTGCGCGGGCTCATTAGCAGCCTGGAGCAGCGGGTGGCCGACCGCACCCGCGACCTGGAGCGTCGCGCCCTGCAATTGCAGGCTGCTGCCGAGGTGGGCCGCGCCGCCGCCTACCTTCGTGACCTGGATGAATTGCTATTCCAGGTGGCACGCCTGATCAGCGAACGCTTTGGCTTTTATCACGTGGGGATCTTTTTGCTGGATGAAGCAGGTGAGTACGCGGTGCTGCGGGCTGCCAACAGCGAAGGCGGCCAGCAAATGCTGATCCAAGGCCACAAGCTGAAGGTAGGAGAACAGGGCATCGTAGGCCATGTCGCCGGCACAAGGCAGCCGCGCATTGCTCTCGACGTGGGGCAGGATGCGGTTCACTTCCAAAACCCCTTCTTGCCCCATACCCGGTCTGAGATGGCGCTGCCGCTCATCGTAGCCAGCCGATTGTTGGGCGTCTTGGACATTCAGAGCACTGAGGAACTGGCGTTTACCCAGGAAGACCTTGCGGTGCTACAAGTGTTGGCCGATCAGGTTGCGGTGGCTATTGAAAACGCACGTCTGTTCGTCGAAAGCCAGGCGGCTCTGGAGGCGGAGCGCCGAGCCTACGGCGAGATCAGTCGCGAGGCGTGGACTAAGATAGTTCGCGCCCGGCCTGACCTGGGCTTTCGTAGCGATGAGCACGGTGTCACCAGTGCTGGAGGCGTCTGGCGTCCTGAAGTGGAACGGGCTTTGCAGCAGGGACAAACCGTTCAGGGCGAACTCTTACCTCATCCAGATGCTGGGCCAAGTTCGTCTGGAGGCAACGGTGCCGATACGGGGGCGAAACTGCCCCTGGCTGTGCCCATCAAGGTGCGTGGTCAGGTCGTCGGAGTGTTGGACACTTACAAACCCGACGATGCTGGCACATGGACTCCAGAAGAAGTGGCATTCCTGGAGGAGATAACTGAACATTTGGGAACAGCACTGGAAAGTGCTCGATTGTTCGAAGAGTCTATCGAGGAGCGCGACCGCAGCGCTCTCTTGCTGGAGATGAGTCAACACCTCAGCGCCGATCTGGACTTTGATGCGGTGGTTGATACTGTCCTCTCCTTCGCACCCCGCTTGGGGGCCGAAGCCGCCGACCTTTATATCGCGGACGTTGAGCGCGAGACCTATTTCTTTAAGTCTAGTTTGCCCCAACGAACTAACCTGGCTGGCGACGAGGCACGAGACCACAGCGCGCTAATTATGGAGAAGGGGCTGGAAGGCTGGGTCCTCCGTAATCGCCAGCCAGCCCTGGTGTCTGATACCAAGCGTGATGACCGCTGGCTAGCCTCGCCTGGCGAAGAAGAAGAGGATCCTGTGCGTTCCGTCATCAGTGTGCCCCTGCTTGCCGGACGAGGCCGCATTCAAGGCGTGCTCAGTCTCATTCACGGACAGCCTGATGCTTTTAGCCACGAAGACTTAACCCTGGCTATGTCATTGGCCACTCAGGCAGCGGTTGCGTTTGAGAATACCAGTCTCTTCCAGGCCACCCAGGCGGCGCTGGAAGAGACGGATGCCCTCTATCGGGCCAGCCGTGCCGTGGCCACTGCCGATAGCATGGAGGACATCGTGCGCGCCATTGTGGTCAATTTGCCGTCGCCTCAGGTTGACCAGTGTTTCCTGGGTATTTTTGAGGCCTCTGCTGGGGCTGAGTCTGACGAGTTAATGGTTGTCGCCGCCTGGTCGCGCGACACAGACCCGCTTTATCCCATTGGCGGTCGGCTTTCTTTAGCTCAGGACTTGATCGGCGAGCCGCAAGCTACTTCAAGCATAATGGATCGCAATCAGCCTCTCATCGCGAGCGATGTAGCCAGTAAGATCTGGTTCACCGACGCGAGACGCACCGAACTTTTGGCGGCTGGGGTTCGTTCGTGGGCTGTCATTCCACTGATTGCTGCTGGTGGCTGGATAGGCATTCTGTCGGTGACAGCCTCCCGACCCGGCGCGATCACCGACCGCAATTTGCAGCCTTACCTTACTCTGGCCAGCCAGGTGGCCCTCTCCATCGAGCGCAGCAACTTGTTCAAACAGACCCAGGAATCCCTGGAAGAGACTTCCATGCTCTATCGCGCCAGTCGCGCCATTGGCTCGGTGGCCTCCATCCCCGAAGTGGCCGATGTGCTGCTCAACTCGGTCGCCGAGAGCGATTTCGACCGGGGTCTGGTGCTGATTCGTCGGCAATCAGATGACAAATTAGAAGTCGTTGCCGGTTGGGACCGGGATGGGAGTACGGTTGAAGTTGGTACCGTGATGGATGTTAGCCAGGTTTCGCCAAGCCTGACCATCTATTCCAACTTGGGGCAGGGTGAGGACTTACTGAATCGCACAGACTTGAGCGGAGATTGGCGGCAATGGATGGTTGGAGGAGAAGAGGCTGAGCTAGCCTCGGTGCCTATCCTCTTCCGCAGCCGACTGCTGGGCGTCTTGTTGATCCAGGGCCAGCTCACTCGCCAATTGACTGAGAATGTCCTGCAGCCTTTTGTGACGCTGGCTGCTCAGGCTGCCATAGCCATTGAGAACCGTCGTCTTTTTGAAGAAACACGCCGGGCTGCCGAGGAAGAAGCGCTGCTCAACGAGATGTTGCGCGACATGGCGACTGCCCTCGACATACATGCCATCATCCAGACTGTGCAGGCTTCGTTGGCACAACTCACACCCTTCGACCGCATGAGTGTGGCCTTGGTGGATGATGAACTGTCCACCGTGGACATATTTCATGCGGGAGGTGATCAACCTGGGGTTGAACTTAACAGCCTGGGGGCGGGCCAGATTTTCCCTCTCCAAGAGACCCTCGTAGGTGAGGCCATTAACCTGAAAAAGACAATCGTCTTCGACCTAACCGACTCAACTCTGCATGGATTGGAGGTTGAGCCACTACGCCAGGCTGGCATTGAGAGCACCATCATTGTCCCAATGATTTACGGGCGTGACGTGCCGGGTTCGCTAAACCTGGGCTATTTTCAGTGTGAAGCCTATACCCATGCCGATGTGCCGCTACTCGAACGAGTGGCGCAATTGCTAGCAGTAGCCATACAGAACGCTCGCCTCTTCAGCCAGCTCAGCCAGCGGGCTGTTCAACTCCAAACAGCCGCTGAAGTCTCCCAGGCTGCCACCTCGACGCTGGACCTGAACCAACTTATACCCCAGGCGGTAGAATTGATCCGCGAACGATTCGACTTGTACTATGTGGGCGTCTTCCTGGTAGACGAAACAGGCGAATGGGCTATTTTGCGAGCCGGTACTGGCGAGGCTGGCCGGATTCAGCTCGAGCAGGGGCACCAGCTTGAGGTGGGTGGCGAGTCCATGATCGGCTGGTGTGTGTCCAACACACAGGCGCGTATTACGCTGGACGTGGATGAAGAGGCTGTTCACTTCAAGAACCCTGCCCTGCCCGATACCCGGTCCGAAATAGCGCTTCCCCTCATCTCTCGGGGAGAAATCATCGGTGCTATTACCGTACAGAGTATCTTGTCCGCAGCCTTCAGCCGTGAAGACATAACTACGCTGCAGACAATGGCGGACCAACTGGCCAACGCTATTCAAAATGCTCGCTTCTTTGAACAAACCCAGGCGGCTCTGGCCGAGACAGAAGCACTTTACCAGGCTGGCGCGGGGCTGACCACTGCTCAAAGCTACGACGACATCCTGGCTACCTTGCGCGAACACACTGTGCTAGGCCAGGGGGCTCAAAACGTCAGTCTTAATCTCTTTGATCGCCCCTGGACGAGTGATCAAACACCTGAGTGGATCAACGTGTTGGCCCGCTGGGGCCAAATCTCAACAGAGGCCGGCAGCTTGCGCTACCCCCTGGCGACGTTCCCCTCGGCCGCTCAGCTTCTACATTCTGACAGGCCTACCCTGATAGAAAACGTTGCTAGCGATCCCCGTCTCGATGATGAGGCTCGCGCTCTCTATCTTGAACGCCTTGGCGTTGAAAGCGCTATCTTCGCCCCGCTGGGTGTTGGCGGTCAGTGGATCGGCTATATCAACGCTACTTACCAGCATCTGACTGGCTTCGCGGAGCTCGAAACTCGCCGCTTGATGGCTATCTCCGGCCAGGCTGCAGTGGCTGTTCAGAACCTGCGCCAGTTGCAACAGATTCAGGCCCGAGCTCGTCGCGAGGCCCTCATCCGTGAGATCACCGGTAAGATTCGCGGCTCGATTGACTTGGACACCATTTTGCAAACTACTCTCACCGAGGTGACCAAGGCTTTGGGTACATCTCATGGGGCTATCCGGCTGGGCACTGAGGAATCTCTGAAGGCAGACGGCGATCAGAAGCCATCTTCCTCTACGGCGTCGCCCCTTTTGCCCTCCTCCCTCGGCGGGGACTTAGCGGAGACAGGGCGGGTATCTCATCGCTCGGCTGCTTCACGCGGAGACGAAGCAGATGCTCCACCAGACCAATGCCAACAGGTGCCAACATCCCAACCTGGTGTAGCGGGTAAAGGAGACCAGGAATGATAAACAATCTTCAGCGAGACGACCGACTTTTGACCCAGATTCTGGAAATCGGGAGCTCGCTACACCGTAACTTGAATCTGGACACATTGCTACAGGAAATCGCCCAGATGGTTCATGACTCTCTGGGCTTTGGCGCGGTTGTCCTGAACCTGGTTGACGAAGATAGTAAACAGGTTCGAGTGTGTGCTTATGCTGGCCTGGACGACGAGGGTCGGCAACTATTAGAAGGAGCTGTCTACGCTTGGGAGGACTTCGCTCATTTACTCCAGGAGCAGTTCCGCGTGGGGCGTTGTTACTTCGTCCCCCAAAGTGAGTTCGACTGGGAGCATGACTTTGAAGGACCTGTATACAGAGCAGTTGACAATGGGCTGAGCGGCGATGATCTGGATGACCGCTGGCACCCTGATGATTCCCTTTTCGTGCCCATCCAGTTACGCCCGGGCCAAATGCTGGGCATACTATCGGTAGACCAACCACTGGACGGGCGGCGACCCAGCCCGGAGACGCTGCAAGCGCTGGAGATTTTTGCCAACCAGGCTGCTATCGCGATTGAGAATGTCCGACTGTACGAGCAAGCCCAACAAGAAATCGGCGAGCGCAAACATGTGGAGGAGGCGCTCAAGAGGCTCTCAAGCATCGTTGAACAAACAACGGACCCTGTAGTTATCACCGATAAAGATGGCATGATTGAATATGTTAATCCAGCCTTTGAGAAACTGACCGGTTATGCAAAAGAAGAGGCAATAGGCCAAACGCCAAGAATAGTCAAGTCAGGCGAGCACGATCAGAAATTTTACGAGGAGCTCTGGAGAACAATTCTTTCCGGCAACAGTTACCGGGGCGTGGTCGTCAATCGGAAGAAGAATGGAGAGGTGTTTTACGAGGAGAAAAGTATTACACCACTGAGGGATGAGCAAGGAATCATCACCCACTTCGTCTCTACTGGCAAGGACATCACCGAGCGCAAAACAGCCGAGGTTGAACGGGAGCAGTTGTTGGCCAAGGTGCAGCAGTCGGAGCGGCTGTTACGTTCCATCATTGATGCCACGCCCGACTGGATCTTTGTTAAAGATCAGGAACATCGCTTTCGGTTGGTCAACCAGGGCTTCGCGGAATCGTTGCATCTCGTGCCCGAAGACCTTATCGACAAGGACGACCTGGAGCTGGGTTTCCCGGAGGAACTGGTCAAGGGTGACCCGGAGAAGGGCATCCGCGGCTTCTGGGCGGATGACCGGCAGGTGATGGACAGCGGTGAGCCGATGGTGATTCCCTATGATCTGGTGACGGTAGATGATGAGCTACGTGTGCTGAACACCATCAAAACGCCGCTGCGCGACGCCGAGGGGAAGGTATGGGGTGTCCTGGGCTTCGGTCGTGACGTGACGGAGCGTGAGCGGCTGTTAGCCGACCTGGCGCGACGCAGTACCCAGTTGCAGACCGCAGCCGAGGTCTCCCGCGCTGCCAGTAGTATCCTGAACCCCGACGAGTTGATGCGACAGGTGGTGAACTTGGTTCGCGAGCGGTTTGAACTTTACTATGCGGGATTATTCTTGGTGGACCAAACCGGGGAGTGGACAGGCGAAGCGGGCCGGTGGGCAGTGCTGCGGGCCGGTACCGGGGAGGCGGGGCGCATCCAACTCGAGCGAGGCCACAAGCTGGAGATTGGTGGCGAGTCGATGGTGGGTTGGTGTGTGGCCAACAAACAAGCCCGAATTGCTTTGGATGTGGGTGAGGAGGCGGTGCGTTTTGAGAACCCGCTGTTGCCGGAGACGCGGTCGGAGATGGCGTTGCCGCTGATCGTACGCGGGCAAGTCATTGGGGCCATGACGGTCCAGAGCACACAGGAATCGGCCTTCAGTGATGAGGACGTCGCCGTGTTACAGACAATGGCCGATCAACTGGCCGTCGCCATTGAGAACGCACGTCTCTTCGAGCAAGCGCAGACGCGTGCCGGGCGAGAGCGACTGGTCCGCACCATCACCAATAGTGTCCACCAGGGCGCAGACGCAGAGGCCATTATGCGGATCACTCTTCAGGAATTGGGGCAAATTTTAGGAGCCACCCAATCTATCATGCGCCTGGGCACACGGGAACAATTGCTGTCAACCCAGGAGGCGCGAGCCGGTAAAACCGAGGGAGCTTAGAAATGGCACACGAATTGAGAATGCGTGATGATGGCATCTTGTGGTTAGCACAAATCGGCGATGTGGACGAAGAAGATATGGACGCCTTCCTCGGGGATCTTACGCCCTTTCTGGAGGCAGCCACGAAGGGACAACCTTTGCTTATCCTCTCGGACACCAGCCGAACGGGCAAGCTCTCTGCGAACGCACGCAAACTCCTTGCTGGCCTGGGGCGTGACCCCCGTTTGAGAAAAACGGCTATTTTAGGAAGTGGGCGTTACACGCGAGTGGTGGCCAGTTTCATCAACAAGGCCGCCGGACGAGATAACATCCGCTTCTTTGACTCGGAGCAGGAAGCCGTGACCTGGCTGAAAGCTGAAGCCTAAGTTGGTGGAAGACCTAAGTGTTATGTGCTATGTGGTATATATATGGCGTAATACGCAACGCCCTCAAAAGTGTAACTGAAGGAAGAACTGATGAGAGAGACCACGCTTGAGGAATACAAACAACTGGTGGAAAAGCAAGGCCAGGCATTGCTCGATGTGGTCCAATCCGTGGCCCTGGGAGACCTGGATATAGAAGTCCAGGTTCCGGAGGGAGTCGAGATTCTCGCCGATCTGGCTATCGGGCTTGAGATGATGATCGACGACATCCGGGAGATGCTGATTGAACAGCAGCGTGCCAGGGCGGAGGTTGAGGAAGCCCGGCGACAGTTGGAGGTAGCCCTGAAAGAGATGCAGGCTGCCCAACGGCGTTACGTGCAGCAGGAGTGGGAGAGTTATGCTACTGCCACTCCTGCCCGCCGGGGCTATCTCCACTCCGAAAGTGAGGATGGGCCGACCACAGAGGCCTGGCTGCCGGCCATGACGACCGCAGTGCAGCAAGTAGATACTGTCGTTGAGGGTGACGAACAGGAAGGTTTGACGCTGGCCGTCCCCATCCAATTGTACGGGGAGACTGTCGGCGTGCTTGGCTTTTCTTGCGAAGAGACAGGGTCTTGGAGCGATGATGAAATCGCTTTGGTGGAGTCCGTCGTCGAGCAGGTAGCCTTGGCGCTGGAGAACCAGCGCCTGTTTGACCAACAGCAGCAAGCCAGCTTCCTCCTGGCGGGACGGGTCAAAGAACTTGACTGCCTGAACGACATCGGGCGAAAGACGGAGGAGGCACCGCCACTGCCGGAGTTTCTACAATGGGTGGCGGAGCGCATTCCGCCCGCCACGCGGTACCCGGAGGTATGTGTGGCGGCCATCGAGTTCGAAGGACAGATTTACGGTGCACCTGAAGCGGTGGATTTGCCGTGTCAGATCGTGCAGGGCCTGCGCGTCGGCGGCGAATCGGTGGGCCGGGTGTACATTGCATATGCCGAGGCGCGCGATTTTCAGGACGGGGAGAGCACGCTACTGGGCGGCGTCATCCGGCGGGTGAGTGGCTATATCGAAAATCGCCGTCTGCTTGAGCAGACTCGGACCACACTGGCCGAGGCGCAGCAATCGGAGCAGTTGTTACGTTCTATCATCGATGCCACGCCCGATTGGATCTTTATCAAAGATCAACAATATCGCTATCGGTTGGCCAACCAGGGCTACGCAGACGCCCTGCATCTCACACCCGAAGACTTTATTGGCAAGAATGACCTGGAACTGGGCTTCCCGGAGGAACTGGTCAAGGGCGACCCGGAGAAGGGCATCCGCGGATTCTGGACGGATGATCGGAAGGTATTGGACAGTGGCGAGCCGTTGATCAACCCCTATGACCCGGCAACCATTGACGGGATAGTTCATATTTTCCACACTATCAAAACGCCGCTGAGAGATGCTGATGGGAATGTGTGGGGGGTACTGGCTTTTGCCCGTGACGTGACGGAGCGGGAGCGGTTGTTAACCGACCTGGCGCGACGCAGTACCCAGTTGCAGACCGCAGCCGAGGTCTCCCGCGCTGCCAATAGCATCTTGAACCCTGACGAGTTGATGCGAGAGGTGGTAAATCTGGTTCGCGAGCGGTTTGAACTCTACTATGCCGGGTTGTTCCTGGTGGACCAAACCGGGGAGTGGACAGGCGAAGCGGGCCGGTGGGCAGTGCTGCGGGCGGGTACCGGGGAGGCGGGGCGCATCCAACTCGAGCGAGGCCACAAGCTGGAGATTGGTGGCGAGTCGATGGTGGGTTGGTGTGTGACCAACAAACAGGCCCGAATTGCTTTAGATGTAGGTGAGGAGGCAGTGCGTTTTGAGAACCCGCTGTTGCCGGAGACGCGGTTGGAGATGGCGTTGCCGCTGATCGTACGCGGGCAGGTCATTGGGGCGATGACGGTCCAGAGCACACAGGAATCGGCTTTCAGCGACGAGGATGTCGCCGTGTTGCAGACAATGGCCGATCAGGTGGGGGTGGCTATTGAAAATGCTCGCTTGTTGGTCGAAACTCAGAGAGCGTTGCAAGAAGTCCGTTCGTTGCACCAGCACTATCTGCGCCAGGAATGGGAGGGATTCCTGGCCTCTCGTGAGGGTGAGGAAGGTATAGGCTACGTCCTTACCCGGGACGGGTTGAGGCCCGTGCCCCAGGTGTGGTCGCCTGAAATTGAGTTGGCTGTGCAGAATCGCCAGTCGGTCGTCCTGTCTGATGCCGATGAGGCGCCACTCCCAGGCCAGGATGGAGAGGGCAACGGGGATGGTTATCAATTGCCTCTCAATGCTCGTTCGGCACTGGCGTCGCCTATCACCCTGCGCGGGGAAGTCATCGGTACTCTAGACGTCTTTGATCCAGATCAGCCCCACGATTGGACCGAAGACGACTTGGCCCTGGTGGATGCGGTAACCTCGCAGGTAGCCCTGGCAGTGGAAAATGCGCGTCTCTTTGAACAGACCCAGGTCGCCCTGGCTGAGACTGAAGCTCTCTATCGAGCCAGTCGCCACATTACCACGGCTGCTAACTTGCCTGACCTCTACCAGCTCTTAGTGAATGAAATGGCAAGCCGGCTGGGGGCAGATCAATGTCGGTTGGTTATGTTCGATCGTAAAACAGGAAATGGTGAGGTAGTAGCCAAAAACCGGTCCACCGTTGACGAGGAGAAGCCTTTCGCTCCTATCGTCGGTGATCCCGTATATGTGATCTTACGTGATAGCAAACAACCTCTGGCGATTGAAGACGTGAGTGTACACCCCGCCATTGCTTATTTCAGGGATGTGTTGGTCCAACAAAACATCAAGTCAATGCTGCTGGTGCCTATTGTAGTGAGAGGCGAACTCATCGGAATCGTATGGCTCGACGCCGTGGGACAAGAACGTGTATTCACCGAAGCCGAGTTAGATTTTTCCCAGACGCTGGCCAGCCAGGCGGCCATCGCTATCGCAAATATGCGGGCTTTTGAGGAACAGAAAGAAACGGCTGAGCGATTGCGCGAGGTGGACAAGCTTAAGACTCAATTCCTGGCCAATATGTCTCACGAACTACGAACGCCGCTCAACTCTATTATTGGCTTCTCCCGAGTCATTCTGAAGGGCATAGATGGCCCCCTAACCGAATTGCAGAAGACTGACTTGGCTGCCATTTACAATAGCGGCCAGCATCTATTGGGCCTCATCAACGACATCCTTGACCTGTCGAAGATCGAAGCCGGCAAGATGGAACTAAACTTCGAAGAGGTGGACCTGAAACCGATCATTAAGGGTGTCATGTCCTCGGCCGTGGGACTTGTCAAGGACAAGTCCGTTGAGCTCGAACAGCACGTATCCGAGGATTTGCCGATCATCTGGGCCGACAGCACCCGGTTGCGCCAGATATTACTCAATCTCATCTCCAACGCGGCCAAATTCACCGAAGAGGGCAAAATCACCCTTTCTACCGATTACGATGATGAGTGGGTCACCATCAGCGTTGCTGACACCGGGATAGGCATCCCCCAAGAGAAAATGGGAAGCATCTTCGAAGAATTCACCCAGGTGGATGGCTCTACCACTCGGCGCGTTGGCGGCACTGGCTTGGGATTGCCCATCAGCTACCGCTTTGTCGAACTGCACGGTGGAGACATCACTGTGGAGAGTCGGGAAGGCATGGGCTCAGTCTTTACTGTTACCTTGCCCATTCACCCGCAGTCAGAGCGGAAGGAGCAGGAGGCCGCGGATCAGGCGAAAGATGAATCGTTCGCGGCAGATAACCGACTGGTGCTGGCGGTGGATGATGACGCTGGCGTCATCAGCCTGTACCAGCGATATCTAGAGGGGGAAGGTTATCAGGTGGTTGGCGTCATCAATAGCTACGAAGTACTTGAAAAGGCCAAAGAGTTGCAGCCTTTCGCCATTACCCTTGACGTGTTGATGCCGGGTAAGGATGGTTGGCAAGTGCTTCAGGAACTGAAAGAGTGTCCGGAAACCCAGGACATACCGATTATCGTCTGTAGTATTGTTAGCGACGAGGGCCGTGGCTTTAGCTTGGGTGCTGCTGACTATCTGGTAAAGCCTATTATGGAAGAAGAATTGCTGGCTGCCCTATCGCGCCTGGATCAGAGGGCCGAAGAGACCAAGGTGCTGGTCATAGACGATCAGGCGGATGACATCTTGCTTATCCGTCGCATCCTGGAAGCGCAGCATGGTTATCGAGTGATCGAGGCTGGCGGGGGGCAGAGCGGAATAGATTTGGTGCGCCAGCGCAAGCCAGACATTATCATCCTTGACCTGATGATGCCCGAGGTAGATGGCTTTGCTGTCTTGGAAGCGCTCAAGCGAGAGCCAGAGACACGCAGCATCCCCGTCATTGTCATCACCGCTAAAGCGTTGACAGAGGAGGAACGCCAACGGCTCAGCGGTCAAGTTGAGGTGTTGCTGCGCAAGGGTCTCTTTACCGAGCATGAACTATTGGAAGATTTGGGGAAAGCATTAAGCCGAGTGGAATCGCGCCGGTCCGAATAGGCTACAAAGGCTTTAAGCCTCTTCAGCCCAATCCACTTCAGTTTACACTGAGAGTGGTTCTGAAAAAGTACCGACTTAGCCTTTTGTGGCTTTCCAGCACATTTCCAGTTT
>JAHELX010000096.1 GCA_024643945.1 Anaerolineales bacterium | reverse complement strand
GGGGGCTGAATGGGACTCTCAAATTCCACAGTCACCCACCTGCCATCCGGACTCCACTGGGGTAAACTGTGCCAGCCCTGAGCGGCGCGTAACACCCGCAATTCCAAAGATTCCAGTTCCAATAGATACAGATCACCCGCCCCTTGATGATTGACGACCAGCGCTATCTCGTCTCCTCGCGGGCTCCAGGCAAAACCCTGCACGTCGGCGTTGAAGGTCGTCAGTTGGCGTACTTCACCTGAAGTCACGTCGATCTGATAGAGTTCTCGCCAGCCACTTTGGTCGGATAGGAACGCCATATACTTGCCACCGGGCGACCAGCGAGGGTGCGAATCCCAGACTTGCGGCGTCCCCGTCAGATGTTGTACATCGCCGCCTTCAGCCGGCACCAGGCAGATTTCGCTACGGTTGAGGTCCTTCCGGGGGTGATAAACAAAGGCAATAGTCTTGCCATCTGGCGAGGGCTGCGGGTCAGACACGTCGGATTCAAAATGTGTCAGGGGGATCGGCCACTCCCCATCAAGCGTAGTGTAGCAGAGGTTACGAAATACCCTTCGGCCGCTGAGATAATAGACCCGTTGGCCGTCCGGGCTGAATATCGGACTGAAGTCACCATGCCGGTAATCGGTCAACCGGCGAGCTTTACCTCCCGCACTGGGTACTGTCCAGATGTCACGCCGACTGGCATAGACTAACCACTGGCCATCCGGGCTCCAGCGCGGGCTGGCATCCGACCAGTAGGTCTGGGCAGGCCGGTCGAATGTCAACCGCTGCGGCCAGCCCGAACCGTCGGCGCGGACCAGCCAGAGATCGCTGTTTCCTTCTCGTTCCCAGATAAAAGCAATCCGGTCGGCGTTGGGCGAGAGGGCGTGATGGTGCACCCGGTTGACGCCGACCAACAGCTCAAGGCTCCACGGGATTGGAAGTTTTAGATCGGGGCGCAATTGGGCTGGCCAGCCGTTGCGCTCCTCTTTAAGAATGGTGGGTTTCATGGCTTTCCCTCCTGGTGAGTTGGGTGATTACACTTCCAACTTATAGCTGTAGTACTCGGTTTGACATGGCGGCCCCCATGCGACATTCAAGCTATGCGCTGTGAGATCTATGAGCAATGAAGCGATGGTTTGTTGGCGCTCCAGGGGCGGCTCGCTCTCGTCGATGTGATTGCAAATGGACTGCGGGTAGTTGACGTGGTCGGAGAGAAAGGCTTTGAAAGATTTTAGACTTAACTTGCCGCGCTGGCTGCGCATCAAGCGGATCGCCCGGTTGTAGCGCACCCGCGAGGCAATCAACTCGTCGCTATCCTTTTCGATGGCCCGCATACGCCGCGACAGATAATTGTTGGTATGCGCCAACATGCCATCAATTCCATAGATGACGTCGAAATCTTCGGCGGAGACTTCGACGTTGTACATCTCCCCACTCACGTGCACGATGAGGTGATTGTAGCCGGCTGCCCGGCGGCGGTTGAGGGCGGCGCGGATGGCGTCGGCCAGGGTGCGGGCAGCCAGGACCGCCCGGGAGACGAAAATGCGAGGCACGCCAATGCGGGCATCATTCGGGTAAACTGAGTCGCAGCACTGAGCAATGCCATATTCGTTAAACCCAATGTTGGGTAGTAATCCACCGTAGGTGATGGCCAGGTAGGCCGGCTCGTCGTCTGGCCGGGCGTGCACCAGGTAAAGGTTGTCAATGTCATCCGGTAGCCAGTCTTCATTATGCCCGACCAGGAGAGAGCCGTCGGCGGTCACCTCAGGCGCAGCAGCCAGGCTGGTACAACCGGTGTGTAGCGCATCCTCGGTTATGGCCTCGACGCAATTGAGCACCAACAAATCGTTGAAGTCAACTTCGGCGCCATCGGCGATACCTTGCAGTTCTTGCACGTATTGGTACACGCTTTCCTCCGCGAAAGGGAGATACTTACGCGCGTGGAGGACAGCTTCGTCCCAGTCAGCTATCTCTATCTTTTCTCCCTCTCTTTCGAAATAGCGGCGATAGGTAGCCAGCATCTGATGCACAACCTCCTGGCGATCCACCCCGATTTGCCTCCCCATCTCGTAATGGCTCCCTTCTACGTAGACGATGGGCACAGGTTGGCTAATGCCAGGGGCTCCACCCGTATAGGATGAAGAATGAATGGTATCTGTCATAAAAAACTCCAATCAGGCGATCTTTTGTCCTCTCAGGGACGTTTCGCAATGAAAATAAATCATAACTCCAGCATTATAGCACACCAGAGGATCAAAAGGGAAGAAAAAAGCTACGGCGTGATGGTTCAGGAGTTTAGCAGCGAGTTATTGCAAAACTCGCACAGGCCCGTCTCATTTACGACACCTTTCGTAGCTCTTTTCCATGCCATTAACACATTTGTGAGCTATCATGTGGTTACGTTAGTTTGAAGAGCGGCTGTTGAGAATGGCAGGTCTCGTTCGATAAGTGGGGTGGGGAGATATGGAGAAAGTAAGGGGCAAGGTGATAGCCTTCTGCCTGGATTGCAAACAGGCCATCACCCTGGGGTCTGACCCCAGGGAGGGGCAGAAAATCGTGTGCTCCAACTGTGGCGCTCACCTGGAAATCATCAACCTGAAACCGCTGGAGCTGGATTGGGCTTACAGCGAATTCGAACATAATTGGGAGGTAGATGACGAGAATTGGGACTAGTGAACCAGCACATACTACTCCCCGTCCTCGCGCGTAACGGACACCACTTCTCCTCCACGCAGATAAACGCGCGGAATGCGGGGCATCAACTGGGTGACCACCTCGTAGTTGATGGTCTCCCCCCAGCGGGCCACTTCCTCGGCCGAGAGCACCTCGTCTCCCTGGCGCCCGATGAGCACTACCTCGTCATCCGGCTTCACGCCTTCGATGCCCGATATTTCTACCACGAACTGGTCCATGCACACCCGTCCCCGGATGGGCGCCCGCCGGCCGTGGATGAGCACCACTCCCCGGTTCGAATTGCGGCGCATATAGCCGTCACCGTAGCCGCCGGGGACGAGAGCCACCGGGGTAGGGCATTGAGTGACGAATGTCCGTCCATAGGAGATGCTGCTTCCAGCCGGCAGAGTACGCACCCGGCCCACGCGACTCTTCAGCGTCAGCGCCGGGCGCAAGGGAACGGCCGGCTCCACCTCATCTGATGGGGACAGGCCATAGATGGCGATGCCAGGCCGCACTGCGTCCAGGTGCATTTCCGGCAGGTCCAGCGTGGCCGCGCTGTTGGCGACGTGCCGCATGGGCACCTGAATGCCCTCCCCCTCCAGCGCGGCCAGTATTTCTAGATAAATGGCAAACTGTCGATGCGTGTAGCTTTTATCAGGTAGTTCGGCAATAGCAAAGTGGGTATACACGCCCTCCAATTGCAGCCCGGGCAGCCGGGAAAGAGCACGAATGAAATCTACCGCCTCTTCGGGCAAGAGCCCAAAGCGGCCCATCCCGGTGTCAATCTTAACATGAACGGGAGAGGTTTTGCCGGCCACCCTGGCCGAAGCCGAAAGGGCTTCGGCCAGGGGAGGAGAGGTTACCGTCAGTCTCAGATCGTGGGTCACTGCTGTCATCGCTCCGGCGGCCGGGGTGTAGCCCATCACCAGAATTGGGGCGCGGATCCCGGCCAGGCGCAGCGCCACCCCTTCGCCGAGGCGGTTGACCGCCAGCCACGCAGCACCGCTTTCCAGGGCCACCCGGGCCACCGGCTCCGCGCCGTGCCCATAGGCATTGGCCTTGACCACAGCCATTACGCTCACCCGCTCACCCACATGCTGCTTAATGGCGGTTATATTGTGGGCAATGGTATCCAGGTCTATTTGAGCCCACACAGGAAATTCGTCGTGTATCTCCATTTGCCTCTCCCAACTGGTGTGGCGCGTTTCATCTCTACAGCCTCCCGTCACCCCAATTACCGGGGAGAATGCGCAGGATCTTGCCGGAAGGATGGGGAGACTTTAACATAGCTGACAGCAGGATGTCAATTCGGCTTTTATATCAGAGATGCTGATGGCAACACCGACTTTCAGTTTTCGGTAGCAGCGGGGGACATACATCCAGTCAAAGTCCGGTAAGCGTCGCGTTTTGAGTTTTAGGCATCAGAGAGGATACTGCGCTACTCGCCAGAGGTGTGTTGCGTAGGATCCATAAAAGAATGAGTTCCCGCACTTCTAACCGTTTTCTCCACGAAATCCGCCACAAAGGCAGGAAGTTATTTATTTACTGATCCGTAGTCATACGATGTATCGCGGGAGCGGTTTCAAACTTTAAAACAGAGACCCCGCCACATCAGGCGGGGTCTGCAAGGGACAGAAACCGTCACAGAATGAGAGACGGGTGTGAGCAGGTGAGCTAATCGATCTGCTCCACCAGGTAGTTCTGAATCGCCATCTGCTTGATCTGGTCGAGTTGTGCCTCGATCCAGTCGATGTGATCTTCCTCGTCCGTAAGGATCGATTCGAGAAGTTCTCGGGTCCCGTTGTCGCCGACCTCGACGGCCAGCCGGATGCCCTCATTGTAGGCCTTCACAGCGCCTTCCTCGGCCAGCAAGTCATTCTTGTGCTGAGCCTCGACTTCGGGGCCAATGGAGATTGGGTTCAGTTTGCTGACAACCGGCCTTCCTTCGAGGAAGAGGATGCGGGCGATCAGTTTTTCTGCATGCCTCATTTCTGTGAAAGCCCGCTTCTCGATCGCTTCGTGAAGCCGCTCGTACCCCCAGTTCGCGCACATCTCAGAATGCACCATGTACTGGTTGATCGCCGTCAGTTCATCCGCAAGAAGCGCGTTCAATGTTTCCAGGATCTTTTCGTTGCCTTTCATCCTTTCCTCCCTGAGTGTGATAAATATATGTTTCAAATTACTGACCTGGGCATATGTTCAGTATATCACGATGTGTGTATCAGAACAAACTCCAAGGCCGGGCCGGGTGTGTTTGGATTTCGGGGCAGACTATCCTGAGGACCTAACCCCCCGGCCCCCTTCCCTCGCAGGGAAGGGGGAGAACTGCACCCCTCCCCGGCACGGGGAGGGGCTGGGGGTGGGGTTCGCCCCCCGAAATGAACGCACCCGTTGGGCCAGGCTGAGCTGGCTCATCATATAAGACAAAGTCAGAAGCGGCATTAATCAGGGAGCGCGTTGTTGGCAATGACCGTGCGGTACCAGTGTGCGCTCTGCTTGGGTATGCGCTTCCCGGTCGGATAGTCCACCCGAATCAGTCCAAAACGCTGGGTGTAGCCATAGGCCCACTCAAAATTATCCATCAGACTCCAGACGTAATAGCCGCGTATGTCCACTCCTGCCTCTAGTGCCTCATGAACGGCCCGAATATGCGCGCGCAGATAATCCACCCGCCGCCAATCGGCCACGAAGCCGTCCTCATCCGGCGTATCCTGCATAGCACAGCCATTCTCAGTGATGTACAGCTTGGGATTACCGTAACGCTCTTTGAGGTCGAGCAATACGGCTTTCAGGCCATCCGGGTTGACCCCCCAGCCCATCGTCGTGTGGCCCCAATGAGGTGCAGAGACCTGCTCCTGCGAAAGCTTGAGCAGGCCATGACGGGGATCGGCGGCGACTCGCAGTGAGAAGTAATGATTCACGCCCAGAAAATCAATAGGCTGGCTGATGATTGCCATGTCGCCCTCTTCAATCTTGGGTGCATGGGGCCCGATCCACTCAAATAGAGTCTGGGGATAGTGGCCCTGGAACAACGGGTCGGCAAAGAGTGCGCTCCAATGCTCATAGGCTCGCTGGCAGGCCGCACGATCAACTTCGCTCTCGCTGGCGGGCAGATAGTTACCGAAGTAGTTGACCAGGCCAATCTCTCCTTTGTATCCACCCTGGCGGAAGACCTGCACGGCTTTGCCGTGGGCAAGCAACAGGTGGTGGACCGTCTGATAAGCTTGTGAGTAATCGGCGATGCCCGGCGGAAAGACGCCGTCGCCATACCCCAGGTAAGCCACGATATTGGGCTCGTTGTGGGTTGCCCAGAACGAAACCCGGTCCCCGAGCCGCTCGAACATGACACGTGCGTAGTCGGCAAACCAATCGGTGCTAGCGCGATTAGGCCAGCCGCCACGCTCCTGGATGGCTTGGGGTAAGTCCCAATGGTTGAGGGTGGCATTGGGGAGGATGTCTGCTTCCAACAACGCATCGACCAGCCGGTCGTAGAAATCCAGGCCCTGGGGATTGACCTGTCCGTAGCCCTGCGGCAGCACGCGTGGCCACGAGATAGAAAAGCGGTACGTCTTTAGCCCCAGTTCCTTCATCAGTGTCACATCCTCGCGCATGCGGTGATAGTGATCGCAAGCTATGTCGCCTGTGTCGCCGTTGAGAACGGTGTAGGGCCGGTGGGTAAACCGGTCCCAGATGCTTTCACCTTTGCCATCTTCGGTCCATGCTCCTTCAATTTGATAGGCTGCCGTGGCGGCACCCCAGAGAAACCCTTCAGGAAACTTTCTTTCAGCCATAGCTTTTTCCTCCATGGATTGCAAGTGTGTTGGCTTTATTGCTCAATTATACCACAATTAAATTTTGAAACTTCATAATCCTCAGGCAATGATTGCTACCAATATGCTTGGCTGACTATTGTGTCGGGCAAGGAATCGTGTTATATTTTATACAAAAGGGATGAAGCTTGGATACCCAGGACGAACGCCAAAGGCTGGCCTTGGCCATCACTGCCATTCAAGAGGGAAACCTGGCCCGGGCGCGCCGGCTCATCAACTCGGTGCTGAGGGATAACCCGCGCAACCTGGCGGCCTGGAGTTGGGCCTGCGAAATCGCCCCTACGCGGGAAGAACAGATTCATTGCCTGCAGCAAATGCTGGTCATCGACCCGGCCCACGCGCAGGCTCGCCGGTATCTGGGACAGTTGCAGACCACGCTCCCCACGACCCATGTGCCGGCCGATCCCCTACCTCCTCCCACGGCAACCGGAGAGTCGCTCCCCTCTGAGAACGGGGTTGGCCAGGGCCTCACCCAATGGCTGTTGATGCCGCTCGGGTGCCTCTTACAAGCCTCCGCCACGCATCTGGTGGTCGTAGTGTTGGCGCTTATACTCGGCGCCGGAATCGTCTACTACACTGCCAATACCAGTTTCCTGGGACTCGCCGGCGCTGACTTTGACAGCCTCACCATCTCCCCCTCGTACGAGCAGATTGAAGCGCGTGATCTCTATTGGAAGATCACCTTTGAAAAAAAGGGGGACTCACAGTATGAGGGCCTGGTCCGTCACGTTTCACCCATCCGTATCAACAAGCTGCAAATCCTGACGCATGACATTCTCGTCACTTCCGGCGATTACGCCGATCCGGCTCTGGTTCACACCAGCGTCGTCAATCACAAGTTCATGTGGCGCTCCACCAGCACAGCTCGCCCCCAGGGGACCATCAACCTGTTACACACCATTCCGGCCAATGAAGAGATCTATCGCCAATTGCTCCGGGTGCGGCGAGGGGACAAGGTGGTCATCGCCGGCCGTGAAGTCCTCAAAATCACGGCTTATGACCCCAGCGGCAACTACCTGGGAGAATGGCACGACACGGGTTGCAATACACTCCTGGTCAACTCGGTCACGATCAGTCACCAATAGGTCGTGCTTACAAATGAGAGGTAGGTGAACTATGGCAAACATTGAAGTCGAAAAATCGGACCATGGTGACAGTTACGAATTTCAGGTAACCGTCAAAGAAGGAAAGGGGGAGACTCAGCACCGGGTGACCCTGCGCAAAGCCGACTATGAGCGGCTTGCCGGCGGCCAGGCCAGCCCGGAAGCCCTGGTGACCGAGTCCTTTCGCTTCCTCCTGGAGCGCGAATCCAAGGAATCGATCCTGCGCTCCTTCAATCTTACCGTGATCGGCCGCTACTTTCCAGAGTACGAGCGCGAGATCGTGAAGCGCTTATGAGCGTTGGAAGTCTTAATCTATCCGAAAGTGCGGGGAGAATTCCCCAAACGATGGGTTACTATATGGCCTTTATTGCCCTGGGACTGAGTTCGGCCTCGATGGGTCCAACTCTGCCCGTTTTGGCCGAACATACCCAAACCCATCTGAGCCAAATCAGCTTTCTGTTCACGGCCCGCTCGCTGGGGTATCTGCTCGGCTCCATGCTGGGGGGGCGCTTGTATGACCGGGTAGCGGGCCATCCTGTGATGGCTGCCACGCTAATCCTTATGGCCGGGATGCTGATACTGGTGCCCTTGATGCCGTTGCTGGGGTTATTGACCCTTATCTTGCTGATTCTGGGGATGGCCGAAGCCACAGTGGACGTGGGAGGCAACACCTTGTTGGTCTGGGTACATCGTCACCAGGTGGGACCGTTTATGAATGGGCTGCATTTCTTCTTCGGGGTGGGTGCCTTCCTGTCGCCGATCATCATTGCCCAGGCGGTGTTGATGAGTGGCGATATTACCTGGGCTTATTGGATGTTGGCTTTGTTGATGTTGCCCATGGTGGCCTGGTTGCTGCGCCTGCCCAGCCCTACAAGCCAGGCGGATTCCAGAGCTGATCCGCCCGAGCAGGTCAGCTACCATCCGACTTCCCCGCTGGGAAGCATAGGAAGTGAGGCTCGCGAACGTCTGCTGGTTGTCCTGATCGCGTTCTTCTTTTTTCTGCACGTCGGGGCGGAGGTTAGCTTTGGCGGCTGGATATATACCTATGCCCTGGCATTGGGCCTGAGCGGCGCCACGATCGCCGCTTATCTAACCTCGGCTTTTTGGGGGGCGCTCACTCTGGGCCGATTATTGGCCATTCCGATCGCTGCCCGTTTTAGACCTCGCGCTATCCTGTTCGGCGATTTAGTGGGCTGCCTGATCAGTCTGAGCGTTATCTTGCTGTGGTCAAAGTCATTCGTAGCCGTCTGGCTGGGTACGTTTGGGATGGGCCTTTCCATCGCCTCAATTTTTCCCACCACGATTTCCCTGGCCGAACGTCGCATGCCGATTACCGGCCGGGTAACCGGTTGGTTTTTTGTTGGGTCCAGTGCGGGGGGTATGACGCTGCCCTGGGTGATTGGGCAGCTTTTCGAGTCTATCGGGCCACGAGTGACCATGCTTACCATCATGGCCGACCTGATTGTGGCTGTGGGCGTTTTTGCCTTATTAATGCGTTTTGCGCCAGAACCTGCTGCACCGTAAACTTAATAGGGTGCGTTCAAAATGGGTTGTAGGGGCGGGTCTTCCCCAAAGGGGACCTACGGGCGCACCCGCCTTGGACACCCGCACCCATAGGTCCCCTTCGGGGAAGGGGTGCCCCTACAACCGAAATTGAATGCATCCAACTTAATAAAGGGAGTGCAAGCGTGGACACAAGCGACAAAACGGGTCCGCCCCCCATCTACATTGTCTCTGGCGGGACGGGGGCCAGCGGTGATCAATTGGTGCATACCGTCCTCGCCCAATTCCCGGAGAGCGAAGTGCAAGTGATCACGCTGGGTCACGTGCGCCACCTGGAGCAGGTAGAGGATGTGGTGGCCCAGGCGGCGGCCACCGGCGGCACCATCGTCCACACTATGGTCGATGCCCGCTTGCGTAGTGCCCTGACTCGCCTGGCGCAGGAGCAGAACTTGGCGGCCATTGACCTCATGGGCGCCTTGCTCTCCCGCTTGACCGACGTGCTGGGGCAGGAACCCGCCGGCCATCCCGGTCTATACCGGCAATTGCACCAGGCCTACTTTGAGCGGGTGGCGGCCATCGATTTCGCCATGGCCCACGACGACGGCAAGAATCCCGAGGGCTGGCCCCAGGCCGATATCATGCTGGTCGGAGTGTCGCGAGTGGGTAAAACCCCGCTCAGCATGTACCTGTCCGTGCTGGGCTGGAAAGTGGCTAACGTGCCCCTGGTGATGGGCCTGCCCCCGCCGACGGAACTGTTTCAGTTGGATCGTCGCCGCGTGATCGGCTTGAATATCGAACCCGGTCAGCTCCTGGTCCACCGCCAGCAGCGACAACGTCGCCTGGGCGCGCCCGGACCTTCAGCCTACACCAATCCCACCGCGATTCATGAGGAGGTGGAGGCGGCGCGCCAGGTATTTCGACGGGGCGGCTTCTCCATCATAGATGTCACCGATAAGCCGATCGAAACCAGTGCCGACGAAATCATCGAGCGGATCACCCGCCGCTTTGAGGGAGAGACCCGCCAATGAGTGGTCTCCCTCGACAGGATTGATGTAACTACCTCGACAGTGTATTGTTGTCGAGGTAGTTACGTCCAATTTAGAAACGGCCAAAGGCCAGGGAGAGGAATGCGACCCATGGTGATTACACAGGAGTTAAGTCTGCACACACAAGGCAACTGCGACGTTCAGGACATCACGTCCCAGGTTGAGGGGGCGGTACGCGATTCAGGTTTGCAGGCGGGCATTGCCACCGTTTTCTGCCCCGGCTCGACCGGCGGCCTGACCACCATCGAGTACGAGAGTGGCGTCGTCGCCGACTTGCGGCAAATCCTGGATGAGATTGTGCCCCCGGACCGGGATTACCGCCACCATCTCCGTTGGGGTGACGGCAACGGACATTCCCATGTGCGAGCGGCGCTGATTGGCCCTTCACTCACTGTGCCGTTTGTCGAGGGGCGCCTCACGCTCGGCACTTGGCAGCAAATCGTATTTCTGGACCTCGACACGCGCCCCAGGTCTCGCCGGCTGGTATTGCAAATTGTGGGGGAGCAGCTGAGCGCCGGTACAGGACAGGCGTTTCAAAACAGTCAAACATAACAGGAGAGACATCATGAAGATCTTGATCGCTGCCGATATGGAAGGCATAACCGGTGTGGTAGACTGGGATCACGTCACCCCGGGGCACGAGGAATATTCCCGGTTTCGCCGTTTGATGACTGGCGATGTCAACGCGGCTATCCAGGGGGTGTTCGAGGCGGGGGCCGACGAGGTGATCGTCTCCGATGGGCACGATGGCGGCCGCAACTTGCTCATCGAAGAACTCGACCCCCGGGCAAGACTGAATGCTGGTGGCCCGACGCCCTTATCTATGCTACAAGGCGTCGACACCGGAGTGACAGCCGCCATCTTCGTCGGCTATCATGCCCGGGCCGGCGCTCACCCTGCTATCCTCAACCATACATGGTCCAGCAAGTGCGTGGCCAATCTCTGGCTCAACGGGGAGGTCGTAGGTGAGATTGGGCTGAACGCCGCAGTGTGTGGGTTCTTTGACGTACCGGTTATTATGATCTCTGGTGACCAGACGGCCTGCGCCGAAGCGACCGAGCTGCTAGGCCCCATCGAGACGGCTATGGTCAAACAGGCCACTGGTCGCATGGCGGCGGAGTGCCTGCCGCCGGAGGCGGCGCAGCAGGCCATTCACGAAGCGGCCGTCCGCGCCGTCGGGTACTTCCAGGAGGGCGAGGCCCCGCGGCCTTTCCACCTCGAGGCACCCATCATCCTTGACATCGAGTTTGTGCAGTCGGACATGGCTGAGCGGGCGGCGCTGCTCCCCTCTGCGCGCCGGCCGGTCAGCAAGCGCGTCGAGTTCACCGCCGACGATATGCCGGACGCCTACCGGACCTTTCGGGCAGCCGTGGCGCTGGCCAGGGGGTGAGGGGGGAATGATCATTATAATACCCACGTGCGTTGGGCATCACTCATTCAGCTTTCGGGGAGGAAAGCAGCGATGAAGACCAAGGCCGCAGTTGTGCGTGAAACGGGTAACCTGACGATCGAGGAAATCGAGTTGGACCCGCCCAAAGCAAGTGAAGTCCTGGTACGTGTGCGGGCAGCCGGCGTGTGTCATTCCGATCTGCACACATATCGCGGGGAGTTGCGTACCGTGCCCCCGCTGGTGCTCGGCCATGAAGGGGCAGGCATCGTCGAGGGGGTCGGCAGCGGCGTAACCAGGGTCAAGCCGGGTGACCCGATCCTCGTCAACTGGCTGCCGGCTTGCGAATCCTGCCCTGATTGCCTCAATGGGCATTTCACCCTGTGCGAGCGTTTCTCGGACACCACGTATCAGGGGATGCTGCTAGACGGGACGTCACGCCTTAAGACGCTGGATGGCCTGCAGCTCAAACACTATCTGGGGGCAGCGACCATGTCCGAGTACATCGTGATTGATGAAGCCAGTGCGATTCCCATTCCTGGAGATGTGCCCTTCGAAGTCGCTGCTATCATGGGCTGCGCAGTTGCGACGGGCGTCGGTGCCGTGACCAATGCCGCCCGCGTGCCGACCGGCAGCTCGGCTGCCGTCATCGGCTGTGGCGGGGTCGGACTGAGCATGATCCAGGGGTGCAAGTTGGCTGGCTGCCACCCCATCATCGCCGTGGACGTACTGGACAGTAAGCTGGCCTTCGCCCGCCAGATGGGCGCGACGGAAACAGTCAACGCCCGCGAGGCGGATGTCATCGCGGCGCTGCGTGAACTGACGTACAACGGGCCGGATTACATCTTCGACAGCGTTGGCTCGGGGACCACCATCGCGCAGGCGTTGCGGGCCGCCCGGCCGGGGGGCACGGCGGTTATCGTCGGTTTACAGGCTGCTACGATTGACGTACCTATCTCCCCGGGCAGCCTGGTATTTCAGAGCAAGCGTCTGCTGGGATCGTTTGCCGGCTCGGGCCGCCCGCGGACGGATCTACCCAAACTGGTCGAATTGTATCGCGCCGGCAGGCTGCAACTCGACGCTTTGATCACCAAGCGCTACCCGCTGCAGGATCTACCTCAGGCGTTTGCCGACATGGAGTCGGGGGCGGTCGCGCGCGGTGTCATCACCTTTGATCATTGACTTCTGACTTGGAGGAACTAGATCACGATGACCAATCTCACCACACCTGGAAGAAAGGGAAAGCTACTCCTGGGATTCAGCCTGGCCGTCGGAACAGTGGGTGGCCTGACCATACTGCGACGCCGGATGGCAAACAGGTTTCCCTCACCGCTCCTCGAGGCGAGCAGCCAACCCAGAACCGCTTTGATCACCGGCGCCTCGAGCGGTATCGGCGCTGCCTTTGCCCGCCAGTTGGCGGCTAAAGGGTACCATCTTATCCTGGTTGCCAGACGAGGGGAGCACCTGGCAGCCGTGGCGGCTGAACTGCGAGAGGATTACCCCATTGCAGCCGAAGTCCTGGTGGCTGACCTGTCCAGCCTGGCTAACATCGAACGGGTCGAACGGCGGATCGCCGAGCTTGAAAATCTGGACCTGCTGATCAACAACGCCGGCTTTGGTGCACCCGGCCCGTTTGCTGAGGTTGACCTGGTCAGGCATATGGCTATGATCCACGTTCATATCATTGCCAGTGTGCGCCTCAGTCGAGCTGCCCTGCCCGGGATGATGGCCCGCCGTCGCGGAGCGATCATCAATGTCTCGTCACTAGCTTCCTTTGTACCCATGCCAGGCAGCACCACTTACTCCGCCACCAAGGCTTACCTGAACGTCTTCTCAGAGGCGCTGCAAGCCGAGTTGAAAGGCACCGGAGTTCAGATTCAGGCTCTCTGTCCGGGCTTCACCCACACCGGCTTTCACTATACTCCCGAGTATGGAGTATCTGGCGACTCTCGAATTCCCGAGCTGCTGTGGATGTCAGCCCAGGAAGTGGCAGCCCAATCCCTCAACGCCCTGAGCCGGGACCAGGTGATCTTCATCCCTGGCCTCAAGAACCGTTTGCTGGCGGTCCTGGCTCGCAAAACGCCACCATCGCTGCTGCAGGTAGTGCGTAAAAGATCCTGAGAAGCCCCT
>JAHELX010000692.1 GCA_024643945.1 Anaerolineales bacterium | reverse complement strand
AGGGATAGCGCAGCACGATTTGCCGGCCCCCGGCCTTAGTCGGGTCGGGTTCCAGCGCCAGCCCCGCCTGGCCGGCCCAGTTGACCAGGTGCGCCGCAAAGACGGGGCGAAAGTCGCCGGCGTGCCACTGGAAAACGATCGGCTGCAGATGAAAGGCGCTGCCACCGGGGAACAGGTAGGTAAGCAGGATTTCGGCGACCCCATCCCCTGTCAAGTCGACCAGCTCCAGCGGCGGCTGTGGCATACCCCACAAGGTCAGGGCGGGATCGACCGGCCAACTATGTATAAGTGTCTCGGTATAATTGGGGGGCAGGGCATAGCCGGCGAAGGTCTCTTTTTCGTCTACGAAGACGAGCAACGGTAATCCCGTAACCGGAATCTGCACCACCACGTCCTCATCCCCATCGCCCGTCAGGTCGAATGCCCTGATCCTGACAGAGCCGCTCTTGGGCCCGATAGACGGATTAAGCGTGACGGCTTCATCCAGCGCGGCCTCCAACTCCGCCGGATTACCGCCGGCCTGGAGCCAGTGGGCGATGTGGTTCAGCAGCGCGTTCACTGTGGGACGAGCATCGGTCACCGGTTCATAAGCGCCCAGCGCTGCACGCGCTGCTGAGAGATCATCTGTCGATGCCGTCAGGGTCTCGGTCTCAAGTGCTACGGCCGTCGACGTGGGTGCGCGGGGCGACTGAAGCGTGACGGTTGAGACCGACTGTTTGGTCCCTTTGTCCTTGGGCGTGGTGGCCGAGGCAATTTGGGCCAGAAGCTGCTCGAGGGCCATACTCCGCCTTGGATCGGCGGCATTCAGTGCCTGCCCGTCTTGAGTAAGATGGTACTTGCCCTGGGGACCGCCGACGACTACGACCCGCTCGCGGGGAGCGTTACGCCAGGCGATGGCCCGCTTCTCCAGCATCACCAGCACCCGCTCACCAGTCTGGAGGAAGGTTTCATCCCGGCTGTTGCCCAGAATAGTCAGCGTGATTTTCTCGCCCGCCTGGTAGCCCCCCCGAATAGATGCTTCAACTACCAGGGTCGCCTCGTTATAAAGCAGGCTAGACATAGCTGTGCTGGAATCATCCCAATATTCGCCGCTGTCCTGGTTCCAGCGCGGGGCGGAGATATCCTTCACCCTCCCGATGACGATCGCCGATGCCTGACGGATGGCCTCCTCAGTTGACAGTGTCACGTAATCGACATGCATCTCGACCTCGACGCCGGGCATCGGCGCCGGCTGGGGCGATGCGAAGGTCGGGGCCTGGCAGGCTGCCAGTGTGACCAGAAAGAGGATAGCCATGGCTATCCGTAAACCTTGCATTTTGTGTCCCTCGCTGATCAGCACACATTCTCCTTCGACTGCCTGGACATATTATAACATATTGCCAAGCCAGGTCTGTCCCTCAGTAAGGCATCGGTTAACCAACGCCTGCCCAACGCAACCTGGTTGACGATCAGAGCAGACGCTTCCATTACCGGCCCTGTCCCGCTTGGTCCGCACGTCGCTTCTTGACAAAATGGCCAGAGAGAGTATGATTATATCTGCTCCAGATATATCATCTACAGATATAGACTCAAGGAGGCTGAACGTGGAGAAGGCCAATCTCGATCCGGCAGACGCCCTGCCCCTGACGCCGGCTGTGTTCCATATTCTCCTGGTTCTGGCAGATGGAGAGCGACACGGCTATGGGATCATGAAAGAAGTGGAGATGAACAGCCGGGGCCGAATGCAGATGGGGCCGGGAACCTTGTATGGCTCGATCAAGCGCATGCTGGCCGCCGGTCTGATCGAAGAATCCGACGAGCGGCCTGACCCCGAGCTGGACGACCAACGCCGGCGTTACTATCGACTGACCGACTTCGGCCGCCGCGTCCTGGAGGCCGAAGTGGCGCGCCTCTCGGACCTGGTGCGCCTGGCCGAAACCAAGCAACTGATTGGCGAATCCATCTGATCCTTATGTAAGATAGATGACAGGAGCTAATCATGTCCGACAATCATTCCAACCGGGTTCTATCCCTCTCCGACGCGACCTTCCATCTGTTGCTGCTTCTTTACCCGGCCGCCCATCGCCGTGCGTATGGCTCTTTGATGGCCCAGACCTTCCACGATTTGGCGCGAGATGAACATAGCCAGGCCGGGCTTTGGGGACTGCTGGTGCTCTGGCTGCGCACCCTCCCGGACGTGGCCGTCAGTGCTGCCGTCGAGCATTGGGATGCTCTGACGGGAAACGGCTCCCCGAAAGGAACGGAGCGGCGCACATTTTCACCGAAGCCCTGGTGTCAGGTGGGCCTGGCAGTCCTACCCGGTCTGTTCCTGGTTGGGCTGCGAGGTGGCCTCTTCCGGGCACTGTGGGGCGCTGGTGTCGCCCACACCCTGACACACCTGGGAGTGGCCCTACTAAGTCTTGTCCTGGTCATCGCCGGCCTGGCCCATCGTCGTCGTTTGCCCGCCTGGACGTTCCCGGCCCTGGGAACCCTGGTCTACGCGCTGCCGTCCGCTGCTGCGGAGTTGCTCACCCCCCCGGGTCGGAGTATTCCGGCTCCCTTCTTGAACCTGCTGGCCGCTGTCTTTCCCTTCCTCCTAACCGCAATTGCCCTGCTCTTTGTCGCCCACGGGCGGCGGACGCTCGGCGTCCCGCGGCCTATGTGGCGATTCGCCGGCTGCGTAGCCTTACTGCTGGTCGTCAGCGAGATACTCGTCGCGCTGCTGCCCGACCGGAGCGCCCATCCACTGCAAGCCGCGCTAAGCACCGGCCCGGTCGCCCTCTGGTGGACGGCCAGCCTGCTACTGCCGGTAGTTCTTGGGCTGTTGCCGGCGCGGCGGACGGGGCTGCTGGCCGGGCTGGTCGTCCTGGCCGGTGAATTTTGGCTGGTGGATGAGCTGTTCGACCCCAGCTACGCGCTGGGCATGTGGACGGCCAGCCAACTCACCGTAACCTTCGTGAATTTGCTGCCGGCCCTGTTCTTCCTGGTGCTGGCTCCTTTCTGGATGCTGCGCGCCCGCTCGACCCGGATGCGCCTCGCCGGCCTGCTCGTCCCCGCCTTCTTGGCCCTGGTCATCGGTGAGACTGTCAGCGGCAGCGTTCGGCCCTACTACGCCGACATCTGGCTCACCCGCGCCGTGGGCGTAGCGCACTTCCTGACCGCGCTGGCGCTGGCGGCGCTGATATACCACCAGGCCGGCCGGGCCGAGGGGGACGCCGAACCGATCAGCCAACCGGTAGGGCGAATGACGATCGTGGCCGAGGGGCCGAGACGTTTCGGCCAGAAGCATCTCAACCGGTTGGCCACCATGGTGGCGGGCCTGGCCTTCGCTCCTTTCTACCTCGCGGCACTGGCATCCTTTCTGGGGCGGGCGGGCGTCGCGCCCGAGGCGCTGTCAGTCCTGAGCGTCCTCTTCTACGTTCTCTATTTCCTCGCCAGCGGAATCTTCTTCAGCAGCGCTGCCGGCTACCTGCTGGTTAGCACTCTGACCCTGGTCCTGGCGCTGGGCGCATTGATTTGGGGGCGATCCGGCAATTGGGGCCGCTTGTGGATGGTGGTCGTCTTGCTTGGGGTGATTGCCTTGCCCTGGCTGCACCGCTACCGGCCGGCCCTGGCCGCGGCGCCTGGCTACGAGATGCAGGTGCT
>JAHELX010000691.1 GCA_024643945.1 Anaerolineales bacterium | reverse complement strand
TCGAGTAAACGAAACAATGCGTAATCTGCTGATTCGTTGGATTATCAACGCCGTGGCCTTGGGCGTGGCGGCTGCTTTGGTACAGGGCATCCACGTGGACGGCGGCTGGCAGGTGTTGGCAGTAACGGCGCTGATCTTTGGACTGGTTAACGCCCTCATCCGCCCGTTGGTGACGCTGTTGACCTGTCCGTTGATCATCCTCACCTTGGGCCTCTTCACGCTGGTTGTCAATGCTGGGATGCTGTTGCTGGCCTCGTGGCTTGCGGGCCTGATAGGTATCGGTTTTAGAGTGGATGGCTTTTGGCCGGCGCTGTGGGGCGGTCTGATCGTCAGTATTGTGAGTGCCGTGCTGACAATGGTGTTGAAAGATGAGCAAAATCGAAGCCGGGACAGGTGAGCCAGGGTACACTCAGCGTAGCGTCTTGTATAAAGTCTCCTTCCAACGCGCCACGTCAATCGCCCAACAGACTTCGATGTTGGGCGATTTTTGATTCAAGGGTCTCCAGGTTGCAATGTTGGGGCCGGTGTTGACGACGTTCCGCTCGTCAACCACTGTCATACCGCGCGTCAACTCGCTGTCACATTCCACCTCCACGTGATGCCAGGCGCTACGGGTACACACAGCCGGGTCCAGCGCGATGGCCATCGTCACCGGATCGGGCAGGCTCAGCCCGGGTTCGCTCAGCCACTCGCGGTTGGCTCGGATAGCCGATTGGTTGCAATCCAGGGCAAAATGAGCGTAGGGCGTGCCGAAGCCCCGCACCATGGCCATCTCGGCGTCGTCCAGGTTGGCCTCGCCCCGGCAGTGCTCCCAGCCGACCATCATCACTTTCATCCCGGAGTGAAAGAGGATGCGAGCCGCCTCCGGATCGCACCAAATGTTATATTCGGCGGCGGGCGTAATGTTGCCTACGGTGCAGGCAGCGCCGCCCATCACGTAGCATTGACTCACCCACTCGGCCAGCCTGGGCTCCCATAATAAGACGGTGGCGACGCTGCTCAGCGGCCCCAAGGTGACCAGGGTGATCTCACCAGGAGCAGCGCTAAAGGTCTCGATGATGGCTTCGACGGCGTGCTTTGCTTCCGGGCCGCGCTGGGGCTTGTAATTCATCCCCCCCATTCCATCCGGGCCGTGGAAGAACTCGGCATTACGTGGCTCACGCAACAGCGGGCGGGCCAATCCTTGATATACGGGCACGTCGCTACCACACAGCTCAACCGTATAGAGAGCATTGCGGGTTCCCTGTTCCAGGTGTACGTTGCCGGCCACAACACTGATACCCTCGACATGCACGTCGGGCCAGCGCAGGGCCATGAGGATAGCGACGGCATCATCAGAAGCAGTGTCGGTGTCAATCCAGAACCGGCGCATCAGGTAGCAAACCTCACTTCGTCATAGTTTCCTCGCCAGCTTCCAGGATGGTGAAGCTGGAGGTGATGGGCGCTCCGGGGCGCAGGCTGGCCATCGCCGGGCAATATTTCGTCTCGGATAGCTCGATGGCCCGCGCCACCCGATCTTCGGCCAGATTGTAACCAATGACAGTGTATTCAATGTGAATATTCAGAAATTTCTTAGGGTGCTCGGCCGCCCGCTCCCCACTGACATGCACCTTGAGGCCAGTGACTTTCTGCTGCATCTTGCGCAGGATGGAGATCACATCCATACCAGTGCAGCCGGCCACGCTGGCTGCCATCAGTTCAAAAGGGCGAGGGCCGGTATCGTGTCCTCCCACCTCGGCCACGCTATCTATGGTGAATGAATGGCCGCTCCCCGTCTCCACTACGAACTGCATACCGTCTACTAGGGTCACTGATGCTTGGGTCATTGTTTCTCTCCTGTCGTCTGTTGAACTAAAACGTAAAACGTGAAACGTGGTGCGTAAAACGTCAAACGTCAAACGTAATTGTCACGCATCACAACATGCGTTATGCAACCGACTATTGTTCACGGTGGGTACAATATGCTCGACCGTGAGGGCCTCGTCGGTCACGACGATGCGCTCGATTAACAACCGAAGAACTTCCTGACGGGTCTCGACATCTGAAGCAGCCAACGCCTGTTCGATACGCTGGGTGAACATCTCTAGCGAGATCTGATCCGGTGAGGCCTGGGACGCTTCCGTCAGCCGCGTTTGCAGCTCCCGTAATTCGATATCCAGAGGGTTCTGACGTTCAATCAACTCCTGGAGAGGAAGCGCACCGGCCTGGTAGGCGTCGAGTAAGCGTTGACGTTGCTTGCGGAGCAGGCTTTGGCGCTGCTGCCAACGCTGGACCTCGCCGGGCGTCGCTTGCTCGGCTTGCAGCGCTTGCCAGGCATCCTGGATACATTGCGGGTCCCGTAGCAGGTCGGCTAAAGCCTGCCAGACCAGCGGCTCGACGACATCGCCTCGCACCGAGCAGGTGTGGCGCGGGATATCCGGGGGACGGTTAACGCCGCCGTGGACGCAGGTGTAGTAGAGCGTATGGCGCTGGGTCCGGCCTTGGAGCGTGTAACCACACGTCCCACACACCAACAGACCCCGCAGCAGATACGTGCGATGACTATTGCGGGCCGCAAAGCGAATATTCATGTCCAACCGCTCCTGGGCTGCCTGCCAGGTGGCGTCATCCACCAGCGGGGGGACGCGGATCGCTACCCATTCCTCAGCCGGGCGTGGCGCCTGCCGAGGAAAATGCAAGACGCCTTGCCCCTGATGGCGCGGCTGCCCCACGCCACTATAATCGGCCTGGTGGCGACTATAGTAAGCGGTTCCCTTGTAGGCAGGTTGTCGCAGCAGCCGGCCCACGGTATTGGCGTACCAGCGCTTTCCCTCGGGACTGGGGATGTGCTGTTGGTTGAGACGCTGCGCCACCTGGCCCAGGGTGACTGGCGCTTGAGTATACCATGCGAACATCTGTTCGACAAGTGCGGCTGCTTCGGGCACGACGACCCAGGCACTCGGCTGCTGCCGGGTACCTGGCTGGTAGCGATACCCGTACGGGGCTTGATGCGGCACCGCTTGGCCTTGCCGCAGCCGGTACAGCCGCCCCCGCCGCATGCGCTCGCTGATCAACACGCGCTCATACTCGGCAAAGGCGCCCTGAATATTCAGCAACAACTGGGCCTGAGGGCTGTCGCCCAAGGGGGGCTGGTTGAGGAAGAGCACCTCGACCTGCGCTCGCTGTAACTCATCCAGCACCACTTGCTGCGCACCCAAAGAGCGGGCCAGCCGATCCGGGCTGAGACAGAGTAGCACCTCAAACGCCCCATTGGCCGCCGCATCTCGCAGCCGGTCCAGCCCCGGGCGTGCCAGATACTTGCCGCTGATGGCCTGATCGACAAACTGACGCTCTGCTGGAAGCTCATAGCCGTTCTGTTGAGCGTAAGCTATCAGTTGCGCCAACTGGCTCTCGATGGTCGCTTCCTGTTCTTGCCGCCGGGTCGACACCCGGGCATACAACGCTGCTCGACGCATGACTCGTCTCCTTTCGCTCATTCGTTCCTTGTTCGGTGGTGGCCCACTGCCACAACCAGCGATAGCTCCGCTGCAAGCGCTGGCCGCTGTCGTGCCGCAGCCGTGCTACCATGACCAGAGTGCGGGACTGATTGTCTGCCATTCCTGCCTCCTCCGTGAGTACTCAGTTCAGA
>JAHELX010000690.1 GCA_024643945.1 Anaerolineales bacterium | reverse complement strand
GGTAACCAGCACCCTGGGGCTGACGGCGGCCACACCCCTCAAGCAAGTGACGGTCGACGTGAGCGCGCCGGGCGCACCGGTCATCACCGACCCGGTTGGCACCGTGACCCAGGCCCGGGCGGTGCGCAGCCTCTCGGGCACGGCGGGCGAGGCAGGGGCAGTGATCGTAATCTGGCTGCAGCGAGTAGGAGGGGAGATATTAAGAGCGGGCGAGACGGAAGTGGACGCCGGCCTGACCTGGACTATTGACCAGGTGGTCCTGGACAGCGGCCAGAACGTGCTGTGGGCCACCGCCACCGACGGCGCCGACCAGGAGAGCCCTCCTTCAGACCCGGTGACTATTACTGTCAAAGTTTTGCCTCCTCTCTACTCAGTAGACCGCAGCCCCTTCCCGGCTGGGTTGGGCCAGACATTGGTCTTCACCGCCGAGGCGCGGGGGGATGGCGTCCCTAACTATGGCCGGACCACCCACGTGACGGCCACCCTCTACACTCAAAATGGCGTGGAGACGCTGCCCTTCAGCTCGGCCGATCCCATGGCCCCGATCACCTCGACCTGGACTGCCACTCGCGTGGTGGACACCTCTCTGGGCAACGCCGCCTACGACGTGCCAGTCGAGGGCCGGGACGCCGACGGGGTCAGAAGTACCAGCTACATCGGCATCCGCACCGACGTTTTCCTGCCTGCCACGCCGCGCTTCATCGATCCGTCGCAGAACCGGCGCGTCCGCGAGAGTGGTTACACCATCAAGGGCGAGGCCGACCCGGGCGTCCTGGTCACCCTCCTCGTCGGCAGCACCGAGTACACCACCGTCGCCGGCAACCACCAGGGATGGTGGGAAGTGCCGGTCACGCTGGTAGAGGGGGACAACGTCCTCAAGGCCAAAGCCCGTGACGACGCGGGCAACGAGTCCCCCTTCTCTGACGCGCTGACACTGACCCTGGACCAGGTGCCCCCTGAGATCGAGGCCGCCGTCAGCCCCCTCTGGCAGCGAACCAGCCAGCCGGTGACCATCACCGCCATCGTCACCGAGACTGATCCCCTTTACCGAGGCGACGTCTGGGCCGAGGTAGCCGGCCCCGACCCGGCCACCCGCTACCTGGCGCCGGGTACCCCCTGGCAGACCACCTTCACCGGCGGGCAGGAGGGTCCCTACACCGCTACCGTTCGCGCTAAAGACCGGGCGGGGAACGTCGCCACCGGCGAGGAAAAGGGATTCACCCTGGATAGCACGCCCCCTGGCCTGGCTTTGACACTGACCAGCGCTCCACCCTTCGGCTACATCGTAACCGATAGCGTCTACTACGGCGACGGGAGTGGCGTCTTCACCCTGACTGCTGTAGCGACCGACACCCTGGCCGGCCTCTTCAGCCTGGCCTTCCCCGAGGCGACCGACGCCGGGGCTACTTACGGCCTGGGCGGTGCCATCACTGCAACCCGCTCTCACTCCTATGCCTTCGATCCCAGCGACACCTTCAGCGCTACCCTGGCCGTCACCGCCACCGACCGCGCCGGCAACCAGGCGGCGCAGCCCTTCCACGTGATTGAGGACACTGGCGCTCCCACCGTGACCATCCGGGTGCCACCGGTCGCGCCTCTGCGCTTCTGGGTCTCCTGGTCCGGGCAGGACGCGGCGTCCGGCCTGCGCGACTACGACGTGCAGTACAAACTGGGCATCACCGGCACCTGGACTTCCTGGCTGACGCATACCTCCCAGACCCAAGCCGACTTCCTGGGCGAGCGAGACCAGAGCTATTTCTTCCGCGTGCAGGCCACGGACCACGTGAACAACACCAGCGCCTGGGTCGAAGCCGGGCCGGTGACGGTGAGCGCGGTCACGAAATACTATTACCACGGTGGCGAGCGGGTAGCCATGCGCCAGGGGGATGTGGTATACTACCTCCACGCCGATCATCTGGGTTCGACTTCCTTAACAACCGACATTACCGGCACAGTGGTAGCCGAAACCCGCTACCTGCCCTACGGCGAGGAGCGCTGGATCACCGGCACGTTGGTCACCGACTTCACCTTCACCGGCCAGCGCGCCGAGCGGGGCTTTGGCTTGATGGACTACAACGCCCGCTACTACGACCCGTGGCTGGGGCGCTGGCTCAGTCCTGACCCCATTATACCCGATCCCACCAATCCACAAAGCCTCAACCGCTATTCGTACGTTTACAACAGACCTTTGGTCTATATTGATGATGGAGGGAACTTCCCCTTTATACCCTTGTTGCTGGTTCTTGGTGGCATGGCTCTGCTGTCTACAGCTTCCAATCCCCTACCACCTGATCAGCAGCCTCCGGATTGGGTCGGCCTGCTGGGATTGGGTATGTTGTTTGGTGGGGGCGCTTGGGCTGCTGCGCCGGAACTCACAGGGGCTGGAGCGACGGCAGCCTGTGCGGATGGAAATTGTACCAACGAGGCGGAGACTGTTGCAAGGACAGTTTGCGCTGATGGAGATTGTACGAGTGAGGCCCAGGCTACAGCCCAATTGGCAGACAAAATTGTAGAAAACAGTTGGACGGTACTTGGAAAATATCCAGCTTACTTGGAACAAGCAAAGAGGCTCGGACAAAATGCTTTGAACATCCCAGCAGATGAGTGGGCAAAATTGTCCACTAGAGCAGCCCAATGGGCAAGAAATGTCCAGTTTCTTGATGAGGCTATTGAGCGTGGAGATGTTTTTCGTCTTGCAACCCCGTTTGCAGAAGGATGGGCAGAGAAAGGAACTTTCTTCAAAGACGAACTGGAATACCTTCTCCAAAAGGGCTATGAACTACAAACACTTCACGGGGTAGATTATTTAGTTAAGGCTGCGGAGAGTAGTAGCAAATAAAGTGGTATTGTGACATTTTGTTGTAAACAGACATTGTAAAGTTTAGGAGATGACCATGGAACAATATGTGTTTACTGATCAGGTAAAAAAATATTTTCATTATCTAACGGAAGACTACGGATTTTCAATAGTAGCGGAAGAGAAAAGCAATCGTCAAGCCTTTGGAAACAGCTTGATCGAATTTCGATCAAGTACTGCTAGTGTTATAGTTACGCTGGATAGAGGCCAAGTACTTATTGATATGGGACCATATCCAGAGGTACCAGGTTATCAGTTCAGTTTAGTCACTGTCATTGAGTTTCTAGCACCAGGTCTTAATGAACCTGTGTACATTTTTCCTGAACAATGGGACAATTATTATGATATGATCGATTGGCAAGTGATGAGATTAGCTGGTCTGCTTCGGCAATATTGTACTCCAGTATTAAAGGGTGAATTTTCTAAATGGAAAGAAATGGATGAAATCAGAACGAAGACTGGCTTAGACGATTATAAAAGACTCACAGGTAAGGATCCGATCAAGATAGAATCTGAAGAAGCCAAGAAAAAGATTTCGGAAGAAGAGGATAGAAGACGAAATAAAACACGTACGGGCAAGGAGTCTCCTGAGAAATGAACCTTCTGGCCGAAGGGCAGTTCGTAGGCTGAGTATGTCTTGGACTGTTTTTGGGGTAGAGCACAACCACAGATAGTCAAGTGAGTTAGGTTGAGTCAGGGCGAAATCCAAAAATCCAATGCCGCTTAGGTAGAGCGTCTTATCAGGAGGCGCTCTTTTTTGCTAGCCCCTAGCCGGT
>JAHELX010000689.1 GCA_024643945.1 Anaerolineales bacterium | reverse complement strand
CGCATTCATCAGCCAGCCGGTCCACGTCGAGGAGGCGAAGGTTTCTGGCATCCGTCATGCTTGCTACTCTCTGTGGCATTTGGATGATGGGTTGCTAAGCACTTATCCCAAAAACCTGATAGCCGACGCATCGGGATGCATCGGCCAGTGGCATACTCATAGGGCCCCTTTTGAGAAGAAGTGCCAGCCCACCGATTTTCGGATAGGTTCTAAACACCAAGGTCTATTCAAAGAAGAGGGTACGATGCGATTGGGCCTTTAAGAACGACAACGCAGCCGGGTTCGATCGGCTGCCGATGATTGTTAGGTCTATTGTACCACGGAATAGGATGGATGTCTACAGAATCCGTCCAAAATCCGCCAAAAGATGTGCAGAATCATGTGCAAAAACGGGGCAATTTTTCGTTTAAATTAGTGGACCAAATTGAAGATGATGGGCCGCTTGGAAAAGGAGATGTCTATGTTGTCGGTTAATCACTTCTTGTCACAGGTTTCCCTTTTCTCAGAATTCACGTTGGGGCGGTGGATGATGAACCAGGTACAAGCCACACACCTGCCAGATCAGAAGACAGCTTCGCACAAGATCCCCCCTCTCGGAGGGGAAACGGTGCCGACAGGCGCCGAAGGAGATCTGGAGACCGATCGCGAGATAGCTGGCGCCAGCCTGAGTCAACTCATTGACGCGCTCAGCGCGGCGATCGTCCGCGATACTTATATCAACGGGGATCGCATTTTGATGGCGTTGGCTGAAGCGGCTGTGTTGGAGCGGGAACTGTCGAACAGCCATCCTCGTCGCTGGCGCATACAGCAAGCCCTCAATGCGTTGCTAAAGATGGGTCCTCAAGTCACGACGGCGCTGGCGGCTGTGCTGGAGCACCCCTCGGCCCGGGCACACATCGCTCGCATGTTTTCCGGCTGACAAATCCATAGCACTTGTCCAGAAACAACTTGGTACTTTTCTTGTTCGTATCACTGCTCTGTGATAGAATGGCCGTGCCTCGAGAACTTGCCTTAAACCCCGGACGGCGGCGTCTTGATGCGCCAGCCAGCCGGTTTTCGGATAAGCACTCAGCCAATGAGGGGGGCTCAGGCCGTGCCGGAATATTCGCGGAATCCTCGCTCGCAGTACCCACCCCGGGGCCGCCAGGGGGGAGACGAAATCCCCCCGATGTCTTCAAAAGGAACAGGGAGCAAGGATCAGAGGGAATGGATTGAGCCAGCGCAGGCGATAAATACACCTGCGCGGCTTTCTATTTGGACCAAGCTAGTATACGGCAGTGGTGATTGGGCGCTGGCCAGCTTTGGCACCATTCGCCAGATATTCTATGCCATCTTCCTCACCGACGTCGTAGGCCTGGAGCCGCGTCTGGCGTCGGTAGCAGCATTGATCGGGATCACATGGGACGCGATTAACGATCCGCTGGTAGGTACGTTGAGCGATAACGTCAAGACCCGCTGGGGGCGTCGCCGTCCGTTTCTACTGATATTTGCCATCCCCTATGGGCTGGGTTTTTTACTCCTGTGGTGGGCTCCCCCCTGGCAAAGCCAGGTCTGGCTAATGATCCACATGACGTTGGCCTTCATGATCAGTGACACCCTGCAAACGCTGGTCTCAGTTCCTTTCTACGCGCTGACCCCCGAGATGACCCCCGACTACGACGAGCGCACTTCGCTCACAGGCTATCGCATGTTCTTCAATTTGTTGGCCTCGTTGGCGACGGCCGTAACCGCGCCGATGATTGTAGATGCAGCAATCAGAGCCGGCTTCACGCTGCAGCAGGGCTATCTAGCCATAGCTGCACTGTTCGGCGGATTGGCGACCGTGCCTTTTATTGTGATGTTCTTCGTCGTGCGTGAGCGGCACAGCTATCGGCCGCCAGAAACGCCCACCTTTAAACAGACGCTGCGCACTGCCTGGCAGAATATCCCGTTTCGTTTTGCCACGGCGCTTTATATGTTGAACTGGATTACCTTTGACCTGGTAGCTCTGATGCTCCCCTTCTTTCTGGTCTACTGGGTCGCTGGGGGAAGTTTGCTGGCGAGCGTCAACCTCTTTGGCGCAAGTATCGCGCTGGAGTCGGTCGTCTTGGGCCTGTTGCTGATCACAGCCGTGATCGCCTTACCTTTTTGGACGTGGCTATCCCGGCGGCTCAGCAAACGCGTTGCTTATATCATCGGCATGAGCTTCTGGGCAGTGGTGCAGCTTCTCATCATCAGCATACAGCCAGGGCAGGTCAGCTTCATCCTGGTGCTGGCAGTACTGGCCGGTCTCAGCGTCTCGACGGCCCATGTCCTGCCTGACGCTATCTTCCCCGATGTCATCGAGTGGGACGAGCTACGTACCCGTCAACGCCACGAAGGCATCTATTACGGGACCAAGAATTTCATTCGTAAGTTGACGGGCGCCCTGTCGATCTTTCTCGCTTTGCAGATGCTGGGGTGGTTTGGATACCAGGCCCCTCCAGAAGGCGCTACCCAATTCAGCCAATCGGCGATTACCCTGTGGGCTATTCGGATTTTAGCCGGACCGGTAGGGGCGGCCCTGCTCATCAGCGCCGTCGTCGTCGCCTGGTTTTACCCTCTCAGCCGTGAGCGACATACCCGCATTCGCCGCCTGCTGGCTCGTCGTCAGATGCGGGATGCGCAGCTTCGGAAAAGCACCCACATTCCCTAGCGGTCTCTGGCAAACTCAAGAGGTGGATTGATTCGGCAATTTCGGCCCATTTGACAGGATTTGAGCCTTGGAGTATCATAGGGGCGATTTGAGTATAATGACCAAACCGTTGTGCATAGAAGGCGTCGACCCAAACGGGCTGTGCAGCAGTTTTATTTACGTTGTCGGCTAGTCTGCACAGAACAAACATTGACAGCGCTCACTGTAAGAGCAAAACACAGGTGCAAAGCCGCCCCGGGTTGGTCTTGGGCGGCTTTTGGTTTCTACTGAGCTCAAGCAATCATTGTTGAAGAGGGGAAAATTGCCGGCTTGGGCATGCCAAGCATTGACAATTCGACGGAGACCGGTAGCCCGCCTTCTCCGGCGGGCTCTATCGTCCGAAAGGGACAGGAGTTCCAGGTGATCATCTGTACTTTGCGGGGGAGACGTTCTTTACGTTAAATTTACCCCAAAGCGCCTGTCTTTGTGGTAAGATACTGTTGCACCCCGATATTGCCGACCCGGACCTTCTGTGCAGCGTCCTTGCTTACATCGTCGGCTAATCTGTACAGAATCAACACTGACATTGCTCACCGTAAGGGCAAAACATAGGTGCGGAGCCGCCCCGGGTTGGCCTTGGGCGGCTTTTGGTTACCAAAAACACACTCTTAAGATAGGCTCATACTAAGAGGAGAAAAAGAGGAGAAAAAGAGGAGGATTACTCATGAGCACAGGACAAAAATTAATGGAATTGCTGGTGACCTGGCAAGAAGCAGAAACACTTCGAGGGTTGCACTGGCACGGGACGCTCCAGGATTACCTGGAGGTCGTGTCGCAGAATCCGAGGGTGGCCCGCACCTCCTTCCAACGTATCTACGACATGATCCTCTCCTACGGCTACGAAACCTATGTCGAGAACCGGCAGGAGATCATCCACTACAACTTCTTCGACGACCCAATTGAGGGGGGTAAAGACGCCGT
>JAHELX010000688.1 GCA_024643945.1 Anaerolineales bacterium | reverse complement strand
GGGATCATCCTCTTCTTCATTGCAGAAACCAGGCCGGAGGTGCGCCGGGGAGATCAAGCTGCCCCGCGGGCTGGCTATGGGCCGCTGCTGCGCGACACGCCCTTCGTACTATTTTGTCTGGTGTCGGTGGCAGTAACTGCTGTCTACGCTCAAATGAACAGTACCTGGCCGGTGTTTATGAAGGAGAATTACGGCATCGTGGAGCGCCAATATGGCCTGATGATGTCGCTCAGTGCGGCGATGGTAGTTCTCTTCCAATTTCCCATCACCGGGTTCACCGAGCGGTACGCACGGACGACGATGCTGGCCTGGGGAACGGCCTTGTACGCGATTGGCTTTGGGCTGGTGGGGTTTGTGAGTACGGCACCTCTTTTCACCCTGGCCATCGCTATCTGGACGGTGGGAGAGATGGTGCACGTGCCGGTGTCGCAGGCCTACGTGGCTGACGTGGCGCCGGAGGATATGCGCGGTCGCTATATGGGAGCGGCCGGCCTGACCTGGGGCACCGGCTGGGGGATCGGCCCCTTTTTGGCCGGCCTGGTGATGGACCGGGCCGACCCGCACTACGTGTGGTACGGCTGCCTGGTCATCGGCCTGGCGGCGGCCATGGCCTTCTTGCGATTGGGTCATTGGCGGCATGGAGCTGTGAACAGAGTCCTGGATGATGCGGCGGCGACCACATGAGATGGGCGTAACTCTATGGTTCACATCCTGGATTGGGCAGGTCAGGCTGCCCAATCCAGGGCAACAGGTTGGGGTGCAAGGAGCAGCGAGTCCCAGCCTGGGATGGCTAGACTATGCGGGCTGGGGGCCATGGTCTCGGCCCCTCTGCCGAAAATCTGAAAGACGTAATCAAACCCGGTCAGTTCCAACACAAGCCGGGGTTGATTCCCGATCCCAGCCAACCGGAAGTTTTGCCCGCCCTGCCTTGCGCCGGCGGGCCAGGGTGCATCGCCCTCGAAGATTTTGTAGCCAGCTATCAGAGCGGCCAACCCCCGACTGTCGATAAAGGGCACATCCTCCAGATTGACCAGGACACGTTCGACACCCTGCTCGGACAGGTCTTCAAAGAGCCGGATGACGTCCTCTGCCCGGCTGACGTTCAGTGGTCCCTGCAAGTTTACCAGGTGAATACCTGTGATCGATTCGTGATACAACGCGCTCATCTTAATCCCTCTCCCAAAGTGGTATGCGAATTCTTTGCTCATTCCATAGGACTATACGCCGTTGAAGAGCAAAAGTTGCATCAAAGGTGGGGAGGTTGGGAAATTGGGAGATTGGTAGGTTGGGAAATTGGGAGATTGGTAGGTTGGGAAATTGGGAGATTGGTAGGTTGGGAGATTGGTAGGTTGGTAGGTTGGGAAATGAGGACCCCAAAGGGATCGTAGCTCTGGACCAGGGTCACCTGCCCGGTGGCGTCGACCAGTTGGCGCACGGAACCCAGAGCATCCGGCAGCACGTACCCCCACGCCCCGGCGTCGTACTGCGCCAGGATTTGACCCTGAACCTGCCCCGCTCGTGGTGGCGACGATCACTTCGGGTAATCCGCCCGCGACGTCCAACACATATTCAGTTGTTACGCCACCCACCGTTTGCGCCGTGCGATTGCCCACCTGTGCGTGCGCTATAGGTGCAGGCAGGCCATCATACTCAAAGCTGCTGGCCACGCCATTTACATTCGCACTCACCAGCCGATTGGCGGCGTCCCAAGTATACACGTTGGTGCCTTGAGTGAGCAAGTTGCCGCGAAGTCCCCGAAGTGAAACAAGGGGGCGAAGTCCTCGCAGCGCAGCGGAGGGGATTGGCGTCCCAGGACAGGTCGGTCAGGACGCCGTCTTCATAGAAGTAGTCGAGCCGGTTGGCCGCATCGTAAGCATAAGTGATGACAGTCGTGGCAGTCAGGGTGCAGGTGTGGACGGTGCGACAGCCTGTCTCGCGAAGCGTAACGAAGACGGGATTGCCCACGGGGTCGTAGGCGTAGGCGAAGGACTCGCCGGTGGAGTAGTCGGCGCCGGTCAGGCGGTAGAGTTTGTCCCTTGCGCTGCGCTTCAGAAGGGACAATCACCTTGGACGTTGACTGGCCCAAAGAAAGTGACCGTGCGTGTTGCCTTTTCGTCCGGGGTATACTATACTGTGCCCAGCAATGAACGAATCAGCATTGGTCAACCGGCAAGCAGTTCTCGTCTATCTTGACGGCGCCCGAGATGCACTGCAAAGCGCGCAGTTCAATCTCGACGGCGGCTTCTACGGCGTTGCCGTCAACCGGGCGTACTACGCTTTCTTCTATGCTGCCACGGCTCTGCTCCTGACACTTGATCTCACTCGGAGCAAACACTCGGGTGTTTTGGCTGCCTTTCGCGAGCATTTTGTTAAACCGGGCTCCTTTTCGGTCCACGACAGTCGCGCCTATGGTGAAGCCCTGGAATTGCGAAACGTTACCGACTACGAGATGTTGGGAAAGGTGGACGAAGACCAGGCCCACACCGTTGTTGACAATGCCAATCGTTTTGTGGCACACTGTGAGACCTATTTGACCACGAAAGGGTACTTGTGAAAGCGCGTTCTTTACCTCATCTGACGCCCAATGAACGGGCTGCGACCATGGAATACGTAGCTCGTATCCGTGGGCGTTTTCCCAGCCGTGTCCTGATCGTGATGCTGTTTGGGTCCAAGGCCCGAGGAGACGCCAACGCCGAATCAGACATTGACCTGTTGGTAGTGGTGGACGTTGAGACCAGCGAATTTCGCTCCGAACTGTGGCGCATCGCATCCGACGTTTCGTTGGAGTACAACGTCGTGCTCTCACCACGAGTGTTCGGTCAAGCACGTTGGGATGAGACACGGCGCATGCGCTTGCCCTTGTACCGAGCAATCGTAGCCGATGGGATTCCGCTGGCCCCCGAAGGGATCCCTGCTTAGTGTATTCCCCATATGCGAGTAAGTAGAGGTATTGTAGAAGACCTCCGTAATCTCTCAAGCCGAAGTCGACCGCTTCGTCAACTGGCTGCGCCGCCGCACCTGGCGCGCACCGTGGCCCGATCCGGGCCGGTGGCCACCTGAACCCGGAAGTGATACAGACCTCTTTTCATCCCCGCCGATATTTGCTATAATGTCCCCGGTCACCTTCATGGGAGAAGGCTACGAGTTGATTTATAATACCCGCACGTGCGTTGGGTCCATTACGAGTGGGTTCTGCCATAGCTGACAAAATCCGTGTTCATCGGCGTTCACACCTGCACTCCCCGCGCCGCGCCGCTTGCGGGGCAGGTGTGCGTGCGGTGCAAGCCTGCCCTTGACGGCCAGTCCAGGGTGTCTGCGTCCTATTTCTTGTCACCGGGCTCAATATTTCAATCAATCTATTCGCGAGGATTAAACGATGCCGCCTCAATACGTAGCTGCCATCGACCAGGGTACCACCGGCACCCGCTTCATGATTTTCGACCGCCAGGGACAGGTCGTCTCGTCTCTGTACGAGGAACATCAACAAATCTACCCGCAACCGGGTTGGGTGGAACACGACGCGGGCGAAATCTGGGCCAAAACGCGGCGCGTCACCGGCGGCGCGCTGGCCGAGAGCGGCGTCTCCCCTGCCGACATCGCCGGGATCGGGATTACTAACCAGCGGGAGACGACTG